>NZ_JASJDK010000208.1 GCF_030065675.1 Mastigocoleus sp. MO_188.B34
ACCTCATTCCCCCTTTTCAAGGGGGAATGAGGTCAAAGTTCCTTTTTCTAAGAGGGATTTAGGGAGATCCAAGAGAATTACCAAAATACATCTTTTCGTTCATCCTGCAAAACTTCCATTAAATAACGACCATAACTACTTTTAGCCATAGGTTGAGTTAACTCAAATAATTGCTTAGCATCGATATATCCCAACCTATAAGCAATCTCTTCAATACAGGCGATTTTTAAGCCTTGTCGTTCTTCCAAAGTCTGAATATAGTTAGCAGCTTGAAGTAAAGATTCATGAGTTCCAGTATCCAACCAAGCATATCCACGTCCCAACACTTCTACATTTAATTTACCTTGTTGTAAGTAAATCATATTTACATCTGTAATTTCCAACTCATTACGAGTAGAAGGTTTAAGATTAGCAGCAATCTCTACGACTTGAGAATCATAAAAATAAATTCCCGGAACTGCATATTTAGACTTAGGATTCAATGGTTTTTCTTCAACATTAATAGCCCTTCCATCAGAATCGAATTCAATCACACCATAATTCTGGGGAGCTTTGACTTGATACCCAAATACCAATCCACCTTCCCTGAGAGTAGCTGCACGGGTTAATATATCAATTAAACCATGTCCATAAAATATGTTATCTCCTAAAATTAAACAAACTGGTTGATTATCAATAAAATTTTGACCTAAAATAAAAGCTTGTGCTAACCCTTCTGGTTTTGGTTGCTCGATGTAACTAAACTTCAAACCCCACTGGGTACCATCCTTTAATAATTGCTGAAACAAACTTAAATCTTTAGGTGTAGAAATAATTAAAATATCCCGAATCCCAGCCAACATCAATACAGATAAAGGATAGTAAATCATCGGCTTGTCGTAAACTGGCATTAATTGTTTACTGACAACATGAGTTAAAGGATAAAGTCGGGTACCAGAACCACCTGCTAGAATAATTCCTTTCATTTGCTATTCTTGATAGAGTTGTTTTACTTGTTCCCAGCCTGGAGACTGGGAACAAGTGTGGCAAGTGTGAGGAGAGCATGGGGACAAATCTATCTCCCTCCAGGAGACGCTGATCCGCACGGCTGCGCCAAACGCAAATTCATACTTTGATTCAGCAACGCCAAATTTTTAGATTTTAAATTAATATTTTTTAACTTAAAGTTAGATATTAGTTTCTATCCATCGCTAAACTCTCAAACTTTTGTCCCTAAATTATTAAACTCTTTAAAGCAAAGATACATTGCTCGAGGAACGTGAAAACAACCTTTCCATTTACCACCCTTGAGATTTAATAGTACTTCACCACGACGGTTTAAGTAACCAAACCACTCACCATTTTCCATATCGCTAAAGTGTGACCAAGCATAATCATGCATTTTTTCATACCATTCCCAACACTCTTCCCGTCCTGTTAAGCGATAACCCATCACTAATCCAACTAAAGATTCTAAATGCACCCACCACAGTTTTTGATCCCATTCTAGTTGCTGGAGGGGGTTCCCATTAATATCCATAAAATAGTACAAACCGCCGTATTCTTTGTCCCAAGCAAAATTCAAAATGTTGAGCATGACGTCAACAGAGCGATTAATTAGGTTATTATTTTCACTTCTCTGAGCGATATCGATCGCAAACCACATAGCTTCCATCCCGTGACCGGGGTTAATCAAACGTCCTTCGAAGGAGTTGACTTGCGAACCGTCAGGAGCAACATTTTCTAACATCAATCCTCGTTCTGGATCGAGAAAATCACCCATAACTTCAGTTATGGTTGCATCTAAAATTTCCTCTAGGGTGTCGCTTTGCAATAACCAAGCCATCTCCAAAGACAAGTTAGCCAAAATCATTGGTACAGCTAAAGCTTTCATGGGACGAGTACCGGGATAGCTTTTATTGTATTTACCTTTGGGATTTTCTTTACGACGTAAAACGTTATTATAAGCTTGTAGTGCGATATCCTTTGCCCAATTTTCTCCAGAAGCTAAAGCATATTGACTAAATGCCATAGCTGCAAAGCAATCAGAAAATATATTATAAGGTTGTACCAAAGGATTACCTTCACGGGTGAGGGAAAAATACCAATTCCCGTCTGGGTCGCGTCCGTGTTGAGCGAGGAATTTTGCACCATTACCAGCAATTTTTAGCCAGCGATCGCGCTTATCAAGCTTGTTATACAGCATGGAAAACAACCACACCTGACGGTTTTGCAACCATACAAACTTGTCAGTATCGTAAATTTTACCGCTTCTGTCCAAGCAGGTGAAGTAACCACCTTTTTCCCAGTCAACTGAATTTTGCTCCCAAAATGGAATTACATTTTTGAGAAGAGTATCTTTATAAAGTTCTGCAAGTTCTTCAAACCTATATTTAGTCGCACTGCTCATTGTATAAAATCTATTACATAAAAATCAATGAGCTTAATTATCTCCTTGCTGTGGATTACAAACAAGTGGTATGTCTATGAATTAAGGGAATTACATCTAAGTTTCCCCTATTTATCAGGGATTAAAGAGACCTAAATCTGACCGGCTTGTAATTAGGGACTTGCATTAAGTGTCATTCTCATATTATTTTTTGAAGACACAAAATCAATGTAACTTTAAATACAATATTTTCGAGAATCCGTAGTAATGAAAGTGATTTCTTATCTTTAAGATTTTTATACTCTAAAGATACTTTATAAAATTTTGCTAGGCATTATCGTTTACTCCTTGAATTGATATTGAGCTAGCGTTTTGCTGGTGATTTTTTAACTTTTCTTCAATTTTCTTAAACTCTGAATAAGCAATTATAAAAAAGTAACGAAACATACAATTTAGGTCATCTCATCATTTATATTCTTGATTAATAATTCAGTACCGTATGTGTCAATTGTTTGACAACATACTTTTAGGATTATTTCTCTGTAAGGAAGATATTTAGTTAGAAAAAATCTGTTTTGAGGAGTGAATCAAATCATGTATAGAAATTGGATTTTCACATGGTTAGGTCATCAATTTTTATTAAGTGCGACTTTGTTAGGATTATTTGGTTTAACATCTACCAGGACAATTGCAGCCCAGAAAAATATTAATATCAAATCAGTAAAAACAACTGCCACTAAAGCAACTCACACTAAAAATATACCTCTAAAGGAAATTAACAAACTCGAACAACAACAGACACAGATCATATCTCAGGTAACATCAGTATCTCAGTTGTCTGATGTCCAACCTACAGATTGGGCGTTTCAAGCTTTACAATCCCTTGTTGAACGTTATGGCTGTATTGCAGGATACCCAAATAGTACTTATCGCGGGAATCGTGCTTTAACGCGTTATGAATTTGCTGCGGGTTTAAATGCTTGCTTGGATCGTGTCAATGAATTGATTGCAACAGCAACAGCGGATCTAGTTACCAAACAAGACTTAGCCTTATTACAACGTTTACAGGAAGATTTTTCTGCTGAACTAGCAACTTTACGAGGTAGAGTTGATAGCTTAGAAGCTCGCACAGCGGAACTAGAAGCAAATCAATTTTCTACCACCACAAAACTTAAAGGGGAAGCTACCTTTACTCTTGCAGACACCTTTGGAGATGACACAGAAACTCAAGCAGTTTTTAATAATAAAGTCCGCCTCCAGTTAGTATCCAGCTTTACGGGGAAAGATAAACTATTTACTCGTTTGACTGCAGGAAATATCGGTAACTCATTTGCTGATGAGTTAGGTACCAACGAAGGGCGTTTTGCTCATGATGGCGCTGGTAATAATGATGTGATTATTGACCGCTTGCATTATGTCTTCCCTGTTGGTGAAAAACTGAAAGTAACTGCAATGGCGAGTTTGGGGGCTCATCACTTCTATGCAGATGTATTTAACCCCGGCTTGAATACAGGTGGTGGTGGAACCGGTGCACTTTCCCGATTTGGGGAACGCAACCCTATTTACCGTCTTGGTATTGCGAACTCTACAACTGGAGTTGGTTTCAGTTACAAGCTAAATAAACTAATCAAACTGGAGGGAGGTTATCTGGCGAAAAATGGTTCTGACCCTTCCAGTAAAGCAGGCTTATTTAATGGTAATTATTCCGCCATGGGTCAAATTGTGGTACAACCTGCAAAACGATTTAAGTTTGGTCTCACCTACGTAAACGGCTACGATCCTGGTGATGGAACCTTTGCTTTTGGAGGGACGGGAACGAATCTTGCTAATGGATTACTTCCTGGAACAGAGGAAAGAAGAATTAATAGTAATTCCTATGGAGTTCAAGCTCAATTTGATGTTAGCCCTAAATTTAGTATTAGAGGTTGGGGTAGCTTTACCGATGTTGATTTCAATGGAGGTGATGCAGAAATTTGGAATTATGCGATCGCACTTGCATTCCCTGACTTGGGTAAAAAAGGTAGTTTAGGTGGAATTATTGCAGGTGCAGAACCCTATGCTGGTCGTCTCAACCCACGTCCTGCAGATTTTACTAATGACACTCCTTTACATGTTGAGGCATTTTACAGATATCCAGTAAACGACAATATTTCCATTACTCCTGGTGTTATTTGGTTAAATGCTCCCAATCAAGATCGGGACAATGACGATATTTTTATCGGGACTTTGAGAACTACGTTTACATTTTAGTGATTTGACAAGAAACTAAAAAGTTTTCTTTTATAAATCGTGTAGAGATGTTCCACGGAATATCTTTACAATTCTTTTGGGTTATTCTGACCCAACTAAACTTAAATCGAATTATCGTTATACAAGTTATTGGCTAAATTTTTAATAATTAACTATATTCAATGCATGATTTTTGATACATCATTTCAGTTGTTAAATAGTAAATGTCTAAAAAACGACGATAGTATTAATACTGAATTACATCCTAAGTTTTTAATTCATCATCTGAAAATAAAATAGTAAAACTTTAAACAAACATAATCATAAATATACTTATTTTTTTGTGGCTTAGATATCATAAGGTAAGAGCAATATTTCCTTGATGTTATTTGATTGTTTGTGAGAAAGGATATAACTCTGAAGATGTTACGGATGTTTATTAAGCATGTTTTATACTAAAACCAAAAAATAAATTGTCCTATCCTCTGACAACAACACAACCATCTGACTTATACTCAAACACCTAAGGATTAGTCGAGTCAAATATGTCTCCAGCTAAGTCATCTACATCAAATACAGATCCTCAAGATACACTCAGGTCTCGGAAAGCCATATTTAATAAGTGGTTTGGGAATCTGAAAGTAGGTCGTAAAATCGGTTTGGGGTATACTGTGGCTTTAGGTATAGCTGTTATTGGTTCAATTACTGGAGTATTGATTGGAGATAGCTTTCACCAAAAAGCTATATACCAAGAAGAAGATGCAAATGAAGAATTTAGGCTGATAAGCACTCTAAATCTGGAATTATTACAGACTCATCAACATTTCCTAATGTTTTCTGTTGTTTTAAATGACACGGAAAAATTAACAGAAAATTATGCTTTATTTATTAAACATAAAGAAAATTTTCAGAAACAATGGAAAAAATTTAAAGATAGTGAAGGTGGTACTGATGGAGAAGAAGAAGAAGAAGGTGAATTGGAAGCAATAGAAAATTTTCTCGAAGAGCATGGAAGTATCCCGGAAAAATATATTCGAGAAACAGAAGAACTGTTGCAAGAAGTTAATATTCTTTATTTAGAACCAAGAAATAAAGATGCAGTGAAGAAGAAACTGCTGGATTTTAGTGATAATGATTTAGTGATCGATGTAAATCGGTTATCGGATGGTTTAGTAGTCTTAAGTGAACGTCTTGAGGAGGAATATAAATTAGCAAAATCTTACACTCTAGGAGCTTATCAGCTACGGCGTCAGATAATTTTTAGCAGTGTAATTATATCAATACTAATTGCTGCGATTTTAGCAATGTACGTGAGTCGTACCATTACCTATCCCTTACAAAATACTACTAAACTTGCAAAACAAGTAACTCAGGAAGCAAACTTTGACTTACAAATTCCTGTTGTGACTACAGATGAGGTTGGGGTTCTTAGTACATCTTTAAATGAGTTAATTTCTAAAGTAAAACAACTATTAGAAGAACACAAACTCATTAATAAAAATTTAGATGAGAAAAATATATATCTTGAAAAAACTCTACAGGAATTGCAATCAACCCAAGCTCAGTTAATTCAAAGTGAGAAAATGTCTAGTTTGGGTCAACTTGTAGCGGGAGTCGCACACGAAATAAATAATCCAGTCAGCTTTATCCACGGAAATTTAGTTCACGCAACTGAGTACATCCAAGAATTATTAGAATTACTTGCTCTTTATCAAGATTGTTATCCAAAACCTTCCGAAGAAATTCAATCTCAAATAGAAGCTATTGAGCTTGGGTTTATTGTGAAAGATTTAACCAAGCTGTTAAAGTCCATGCAAGTAGGAACAAACAGAATTCGGGAGATTGTATTATCGTTAAGGAATTTCTCTCGCCTTGATGAATCTGATTTTAAGCGAGTAGATCTTCATGAAGGCATTGATAATACATTGATGATTCTACAAAATCGTTTGAAAGCAACAGAAAAACGCCCAGAAATTGAAATTATCAGGAATTATGGCGATCTACCCTTTGTTGATTGCTATCCTGGTCAACTCAACCAAGTTTTTATGAATTTGCTAACCAATGCAATTGATGCTTTGGAAGAATCTAACCAAGGACTCAGTTACGGGGATATAGAAGCAGAACCCAACACTATAACTATTAATACTGAATGTGTGGATAAAAAATGGGTGAGAATTAGTATTAAAGATAATGGTTTGGGTATGAATCAAGAAGTACAATCTAAGTTATTCGACCCATTTTTTACAACAAAACCCGTTGGTAAAGGTACGGGTTTAGGATTATCCATCAGCTATCAAATTTTAACTGATAAACATCAAGGTAAACTGTGCTGCAGTTCTGAGTTAGGGGTAGGGAGCGAATTTGTGTTAGAGATACCAGTCAAGCAAGTCGTAAATTCTACTGTGTTTTCTCCAAGATTTAAGTAGCAAGAAAACAAACGATAGTACGCATTTTTTTTGTTTTGACTCTTTGTTTTTACTTGTATTTTTGGTTATTTAATTTACGAGTAATTTACAGGAACAAATAAAAGTTTTTTACGAAACCAAAATATGTCGCACTTATTACGCCAGTTGAAAATATAATCAAAAACTACATAACAAAAATACAATTTTAAATCAATAATCATAATCTTAATTCTAAATTATTGATTTTGATGCAACCATTGATTTAATTCGTCTAATTCTGCTTTTGGCATATGTCGTAGATTTTCTTCTGCAGGGAAAAGGTTTTTTTCTATATCTTGACTATATTTTTCAATCGCATCTACAGTCAAGGTTTGAAAGTCTTGATATTTTTTCGCTAATCGAAGTTTACGGGGTGTTATTCCTAAAATATCATTAACAATTAATACCTGTCCATCCGTGTAACGTCCAGAACCAATACCAATAGTAGGAATATTTAGTTTTTGGGTAACAACTTGACCTAATTCTTCTGGAATCAGTTCTAAAACTAACATAAATATGCCCAAGGTTTCTAATCTTTTTGCAGCTGTAATAATTTCTTTAGCTTGGTCAAAAGTTTTACCTTGAACGGCTTTTTTTTGGTGAGTTTGGGGTTGCAAACCAAGATGTCCGCAAACTGGAATATTATGTTCTATTAAGCATTCAACAACATTTTCTTGTAATCCTTCTAACTTGACACAATCTGCACCGTGGGAAATCAATTTTTTGGAGTTTTCTAAAGCTTGTTCCGGAGTTTGATAAGACACGTGAGGTAAATCCGCAAGAATAAAGCTTTCTTTTACTCCTCTACGAACAGCCTTAAGATGATGCACAATATCACTCATTGTCACCTGAGTTTCGTCTTCATAACCTAAAACATTAGTTCCTACACTGTCACCGACAAAAATTACATCTATTCCTGCTTTATCTTGTAGAAGAGCAGTAGTGTAGTCGTAGCAAGTAAGAGCAATAATTTTTTGCTTGTTTTTCTTTTTATCAAGCAGATACTTTACATCCTTCTTCATTAAGCTTCACCCTGAAATTTTATTGGTATTTATATTTTAACTACGGAGTCGTACTTAGTGGTCTTCCTATCAATTATGAGGAGTTTTGGAGACCTTAGGGTGCGTTAACCGTACTCGTAACCCACGATCCTTAAAGCTTTTGGTGCGTTATGACTTCCGTCTAACGCACCCTACTGGACTGACACAGCTAAAATAGTGCATTAGCAAAATCCAAAAATCATTAATTGAAATAAATTTTAGGACAAATCTATTGCATCATTTTAGGCGTGTCAGTCCACTACAAT
>NZ_JASJDK010000209.1 GCF_030065675.1 Mastigocoleus sp. MO_188.B34
ATTTCGGCTGATTTGTTCGAGTTTTTCTCTCTGTTCTACTGTCAGATGGACTTTATCTCGGCGACCTCTTCCCACTTTCGAGTCCTCACCTTGGCATATCTATTGCACTATTTTAGCTGTGTCAGTCCAGTAGGGTGCGTTAGACGAAAGTCGTAACGCACCGAAAGCTTTAAGGATAATATGACCTTACATATTTCAAGCGTAAATCTCAGGCTTACGCCAACAAAAATCTGTGGACTATTCCTATGTGGACTATTCCTATAATTACGATATTCAGTTAATTGTTTATGGTAACCCTTCACCAATTATCAGATTTTATAGGCTCCAATTTCCAAACCAAGGAATTTACAATTAATGACTCATTTCCCTCATATCACTATGAGGGATATTGTCCGCAAACTGGCGAACTATTAAAGCTTCCCCGTACTCCACAAGCAGAAGCGATCGCAATTGGTTTAATGCAATATCTCGACAGAGATCAAGTATATTCCCGTGAAGGCAAAATGTACGGGATATTACTAGTTGAACTACCTTCCGGCGAACAAAGGATACTTAAAGCTTTCTCAGGGTTGCTCAATGGTTCGGGTATAGTTGAAGGTTGGGTCCCACCAATTCCGGGACGTGAAGAAGTTGTATTGGATGAAAAGTTTACCTTAATTAAATTAGAAGCTATTAAACAAGAAATAATTAAGCTCAAAGAACTTCCCGAACGAAGCCAATACAAACAAATATCCGAGGGATTTGAACAAAAACTACAAGAAATGAGCGATCGCCATCGCAACTGCAAACAAGAACGTCACAACAAACGTCAGAAAATCTCTGAAATACTCAAAGATGAAGAACTTAAGACAAAGCTCCAAGAACTTGATGAAGCAAGTCGTCGAGATGGGATTGAACGAAGACAACTCAAAAGCCAACGCGATCAAGCATTACAACCCCTCCAACAAATAATTGATACAGCAGATGCAAAAATATGGGAATTAAAAAAACAACGCAAAGAATTATCCCGTCAACTTCAAGCAAAAATGCATGCTGCGTATAACCTGATAAATTTCTTGGGTAAGTCAAAAACATTACAAGAACTGATGCCATTTGGCTTACCCACTGGAACCGGGGACTGTTGCGCTCCCAAATTACTCCACTATGCAGCAAAACATAATCTTAAACCTTTAGCTATGGCTGAATTTTGGTGGGGAGAGTCTTCTGGGGTAGGTTCTTGTGTTAATGGGGAGAAAATTCAAGGTCAAAAAACCCTAGCTAAAAAAATCCCAGGTAAATTCTATGGTGCTTGTGTGGAACGCTGTCAACCATTGATGGGTTTTTTGTTGTCGGGTTTGCAATCTAGAAATGATGTAGAAACGCAATCTTACCAAAATCATGTTTCTCTGGGGGAGCGCTTTGCTAACACCTCTCCACAAATTAGGTCAAACTTATCAATTATCTACGAAGATGAATGGTTGATTGCTGTTGATAAACCCCCTGGTTTACTATCCGTTCCTGGACGATATCTTCATAATCAAGATAGTGTGTTGAGTCGTTTAAGTAATTTATTACCGACTGCTGAAAATATTACAGCAGTACATCGTTTAGATATGGATACCTCTGGTATTTTACTTCTAGCAAAAAATTTGGAAACCTATCGTCAAATTAGTAAGCAGTTTCAAGAACGACAAGTATACAAGGTTTATGAAGCCATACTTGCAGGTGCGATGTCCTCCCTTTCCGCCACTGAAGAAGGGATAATTGAATTACCACTATGGGGAAATCCTGACAATCGCCCCTATCAGGAAGTTAATCAGCAATATGGTAAACCCAGTTTAACCAAATTCAAATTAGTAAAAGTAGAAAATAACCGTACTTGGATTAAGTTTATTCCTTTAACAGGACGAACCCATCAATTAAGAGTTCACGCTGCAGATCCACAGGGTTTGGGTATTCCAATCTTAGGCGATCGCCTTTATGGATGTAACACAGAAACAAAGCGATTACATTTGCACGCGAAAGAACTTCACTTCAATCATCCCCAACTAAAACAAAAAATACATTTAAAGATAGAAATACCTTTCTGATTTGACAAGAATCAATACTCCAAGATGATTTATAAGATAATTCACAGCACTCAATCGCCAAAATCACTTTTCAGCTAAAGCATCTAAGAAATAACCATTCATCACTGCATAGCTAACCATTTTGTAGTTATGCTTGGTTAAATGTTCGTAGACCTTACTTGCAGAAGGATTATTAATATCAAATTGATATATTTCAACAACGATTAATCTGGGACGATAAATATTCAAATCTAATGAAGAAAGAACCTCAAAATCATGTCCCTCAACATCGATCGAAAGCAAATCAATGACTTTGGGAGCATTATACTTCTCCAAAATAGTATTTAGAGAAATACTTTTCACAACATGTTGGTTCCTAACTTGGCGATGCTTTTTCCAGTTTTCAACATGCTCGGTATTAATTGATGAAACAAAAGAATCATCAAATTCTGTGAACACAACTTCTTTCTCTTGGTCAGATACAACTGCACAAATATTAGTATCCCGCTTCCTCAACCTTTCGTACTTGCTAATCAATTTATCGTTAGCGTCAATATTTATACCAGTCCAACCTCTTCTGTATAAAATAAAAGTATTGGAATAGTGAATGGGATGATTGCAACCAACATCGATATAAAACCCCTCATTTTTCCATAAGTAGGAAGTAATAATTCGGTCTTCTCCAGTTTGGGAATAACTATATATATTGTGAGAATCAAAAATTTTAGAGATTAACTCAAGCGATACAAAACGAATAAAATTCAAAAGCCCAAATTGATGAAAGTAACGAGTAATTAATCCCATAGAATCATATTATGTAGTAATGCAAAGTATATTATGATATGTGTGCTTTGGGCATGCAACCTTATTGCGCTATATAAGGTGTGTTAGTGGCAGTATAACGTTCTATCTGACAGCTTTTAGAACTAATAAATCGAGAATTTTACTTTCGAGAATTTACGATCCCTGAAACAATTACCCCTATCAAAGCAATTAACAAAAATAAATATATTTGTGAACATTTACTTTCGTCCCCGACTATATTATTGAGACAAATATTACGCAAAATAAATGAGTATCAACTTTAGTAAACAGTTGCTGAGTTTACAATAAAGTGGTGCTAATTTAATCATATGGACACAACAAAGAAATCTCTTTCATAAGTTATCCAAACGAAGGAATTAGAGCTAGTGTCCTCCCGCTCTGATAATTTGGAAATATCTACTCCATTATTGCATCCAGTTAATGTGTTTTCGCCTTTAGTCTGTCGAGTTAATTTGGAGGTTATAGAACGCACAGCCAAAAATGTCTGCCTAGCTGGAATACAAAGGATGCTTCATATTGGTTGTAGATAAATCGTAATACTGTCCATACTAGTTTTTTATTTCAATTAAAGTTTTACTATATCTGAATCGGTTTAATGGTTGGCAACCGCCTATGCTACTGACACCTTTCCGTCATAGCTACAGGCGGTTAAATTGTTTTAGGGGTTAGCGACTGGGGATTAGGGATTAGCGATTTGGTGTTACTGTTTCTTATTCAATCGCCAATCCTCTAACCTGATTAAAGTTTCTTACCCTATCGCCAATACCCTACCACCCATCACCATTTGCAAGAGTAATTATCGTCAGTTCAGGCGGACAAAATAGTCTTCCGGGGGGAAAAGTCCCCAAACCACGATTTACATACAGTTGGTTTTTACCCACTTTATGAAAACCTTCCGACCATTCCCAATATCTCACCACTTTTGCACATTCAGGTCGTAAGAAGGGTAACCAACATCGTATTTTTCTGGGAAGTAAGCGACTGAATTTTTTATAGTAAATGATTGCTGGTCCTTTTCCGGGGATCACAAATTGACCGCCATGGGTATGACCGGAAAGTTGTAAATCAACACGCCATTTTTGTAATACCTTAGCAGTATCTGGATTATGGGATAGTACAATGCGCGGTATAGAATCATTTAGCTGATTCATTACTGGTGCAGGTTTAAATTCCCGAGACCAATAATCAGCAAGTCCCACAAGTGCTAATTCTTTCCCGAGTGGATAAGCAATTTGATTCCAAAGGACATTAATATCAATGCTAGAGAAAGCATTGGTAATCTCAGTTCGGGAACTTTGATAATAAATATCATGATTTCCAAGTACTGCGTAGACCCCAGTTCGAGCCTCCAAATACTTCAGTCTGCGCACTAGTTGGTGAATCGGTGATGGATCGTCTGTTACATAATCGCCTGTTAAAAGGACTAAATCTGGTTTAACATCGTTACTAATGTCGATCGCCTGTGCAAGCATAGCTTCAGAAAGGCGCAATCCGTCATAGTGCAGATCGGTTAAATGTACTAACCGAGTATCTTGCAATGATTTTGGCAAGCCTGCAATTTTGACTGTTATTTTTTCTACCTTTAACGGTCCAGATAACAACCAGTGCATTACGCTGACATCTCTCTTTGTACCAGCACTATCAACTTAACAAAGTTCATTATTAAAATTTAATTAAATTTATTTAAAAAATTTTTAATTACTGTTTAAGAGAGTTTTTAATATCGGTTTTTTTCATTGCTACATTTAGAACGCGACAGCCGAACCTTTATAAAATGGAAGGGGGAGCAGAGAATAGGGAATAGGGAACAGATTTAAATAATTGATGTGCAGCGTTATTATCTCGAGTACCCCAAAATCGGGGATTTCAAATTATTTTTCTCTTAGGTTTTGGAGTTTGAAGAACAAATACTGATAATCAATAACTAATAAGTAGCTAAAGTAATTAGAGTTATTTCTGGACGACAGCAAAAGCGTCCTGGGAAATAAGTACCCAAACCACGATTTACATAAAGTTTATTTGACCCTACACGATGAAATCCTTTTGCCCATTGCCAATTTTTGACTACATTAAAGACTTCGCTTTTGGTAAATGGCATCCTAGATTGCAGATTTCGAGGTATTTGCTGAAGAAGATTTTGGTATATTGTTGCGACAGAACCGAAATAAGGGACGACAATATGACCACCGTGGGTATGACCAGAAAGTTGCAAGTCTACCCGCCACTTTTTTCGTTGTAATATTTTTGCTGTGTCAGGATTGTGGGATAGAACAATGCGAGGTGTTTTTGTATCTAGTTGGTTCATAACATCTGCAGGTTTGAAGTTCCCCGACCAATAATCAGCTAGTCCAACTAACGGTAATTGTTTTCCTAAGGGATAAGCAATTTCGTTCCAAAGAACTTGTATTCCTACACGAGTTAAAGCATTGGTAATTTCTGTTCGAGAGTGACTGTAGTGAATGTCATGATTACCTAGAACAGCATAAATTCCTAATCTGCTTTGTAAATATTTGAGTCTCAGTACTAACTGATTAATAGGTGCGGGGTCGTCAGTTACATAATCACCTGTAAGTACGATTAAATCCGGTTGAATTCGATTACAAGTAGCGATCGCTGTTGCTAATAATTCTTCTGAAAGGCGCAAACCATCGTAGTGAAAATCTGACATTTGCACTAAACGAGTGCCTTGTAAAGATGCTGGTAACCCAGGAATGTTAACTGTCAGTTTTTCTACAGATAATTTCCCAGTTAGTAGCCAGTGCATATAAGAAAATAGCTAATTATAATAGTATTTTCAGCTTATCAATTTTGACTGTATACCGAAGTTTTTAAATTTACAAGATTGATTGTGAAATTATTATTGTCAGTTTAAATTATTCCTTTCGGTTAGCGATTACTTTTAAATTACAAAATCAATTAGCAATTATAGAGAAATTCAGAATAGTAATTAACATTTAAATTATCATTTTTCCCACAGAGCAACTAATTCCCTCACCTCATCCAGATCTAAATAATCTGCAACAAAGGCTTTCCGTAATAAAGGATAGGGAATAAAGCGGTCATACTTTTCCATTTCTGGGGCTTCAGCCTCATTGACTAAATGTTCTGGAACAATCCTCTGTTTGCACAATGAGACTATTTCTGGATAAATGTTGTCAAATTTTTCCTTCGGTAATTTTAAGGTAATAAAATAAGGATTCGTTCCGCCAATACTTTTAATTTCTAACGATTCTCGACAAAAAGAATTAATTAATCTTTCTAAAGTTCTGTAGGCTACTGTTCCCATCCAAGGAAATATACAATATTTACCTTTTTTTAATCGGACTATATTACATTTATCTAATTGATATTCTCTTGCTAATCGGCGAACTTTTCGCAAACGTTTTACGGCATTTTTTTGTAAGTAGTTATACTCTGTATCTTCAAGTAAAACTTGACGCATTCTTTGTAAAATTTTGCTATGAATATTACCACTACCACCCTGCCAATAAATACTAGCTTCTCCTTCTGCAGGCTTAACAGCAATAGTTTTTTTCCGAAAGTCTACATCTAAAACTTGCCAACTTCTTCCAGCCAAGCCAAATTGACTTCCGACTGTTGGTACCATAGCAATACTGCCAATGGATTGCAAACCCTGTTTGACAATATATTCTTTGGTTTCGGGGAATACTGCGTAAAACTGATATTTCCGAACAATTTTTTCCCCTGCTAAACCAATAATTAATGTACCTGCTTCAGTTCGGTGAATATGGTCAATATCAATTAAGTAGCGCAGCAATAATTTCAAATCTTCTGGAGAAATATTCCTAAAAGGTGACAAACTTAAAACTTGTTTTGCTAATACTCCTGGTGAAGTTTCCCCCATTGCCGCTAAAATACTCATTATTTGGTGATAAAGCAAACTTAACGGATATTTAAGCGGTTGAATTGGTTCGATCCATTTTTCTTCGGTATAAAGTTGGATAATAGCGATAGCCTGTAATAATTGCCAAGGAATCTGAGCGGGTAAAGGTGCATCCGGAGAAACTTCATCTTCTGCACATATAAACCGCATGTCTGCAGGTTCTCCACGTCTTCCGGTACGACCCAAGCGCTGTAAAAAACTGGCTACGGACATTGGTGATTCGAGTTGGATAACTCTTTGTAAATGACCGATATCCACACCAACCTCTAAAGTTAAAGTTGCAGCAGTAACAGCAGGTTGATTAGGTTCGCGCATTGCATTTTCTGCAGCTTGGCGCAAATTAGCAGAGATACTACCATGATGAACGTGGAAAATATCTGCTTCTCCTCGATCTACAGCAACCTTTCTCAGAGATGCGATCGTAGATTCTGCTTGAGACTTATTATTTGCAAATATTAAACATTTTGGTGATTTACTGTTTTGATAACTAGTCTGATAAATATATTTGCTGTAAGCTGTAATACCTGAATCATCAATATCCTGAGATAGATCAAAATGTTCTAAAGCCAATTTAATGTGACGTTTCACAGCGGTAATTTCAGGAGTAATTGTGGGTCTTTCTGTTCCAGAACCCAACCAATCTTCAGCCATGGAATAGTCACCCAAGGTTGCTGACAAACCAATGCGACGAGGTTGAGTTTTAGTCAAATTTTCTAAACGCGATAGCTGACAAAGAATCTGACAACCGCGTTCTGTTCCCATAAAGGCGTGAATTTCATCGATTACCACAAATTGCAAATCACCAAACAGGCGCATAATATCGCCATATTTGTTAACTAATAAACTCTCTAAAGATTCTGGAGTAATTTGTAAAATACCTTGAGGATGTTTGAAAACTTGTTTTTTTCGACTTTGGGAAACATCTCCATGCCAGTGATAAACTGGAATATCTGCTTCCCTGAGTAAATCATTGAGGCGTTCGAATTGATCGTTAATTAATGCTTTAATCGGACCGATGTAAATTGCTCCAATACTTTTGGTTGGTTGTTCGTACAATTTAGTGATAATCGGTAAAAAAGCTGCTTCGGTTTTTCCCGCAGCAGTACCTGCAGAAATTAATAAATGGGAATTTGTGTTAAATATTACTTCACATGCTGCGATTTGAACTGGTCGTAACTCCGTCCAGTTATGATTATAGATATATTCTTGGATAAAAGGTGCTAGTTGGGAAAATGTGGTTTGACTCATATTCAGAATTAAACATTCAGAATTTTAAGGTTTATCAAACCACAAAACTATAAACATACAAAATTATTGGCGTTGCATCATTGCGGGATGATATGGGATTTATTCTAAAGTTTCAAAGCAATTTAATTAAACCAATAAATTAATAATAAAAATTATCTTTTACAATTAAATAATTAAGGAAACATCCTTATTTTTTAAGTAATG
>NZ_JASJDK010000078.1 GCF_030065675.1 Mastigocoleus sp. MO_188.B34
TCCGTCTAACGCACCCTACTGGACTGACACAGCTAAAATAGTGCATTAGCAAAATCCAAAAATCATTAATTGAAATAAATTTTAGGACAAATCTATTGCATCATTTTAGGCGTGTCAGTCCACTACAATACTCAATTTTATGCCCAGAGGGCACCATGAGCTAATAATAATCAAATCATAGTCCCATAACAGCAACATCATTACAATTGAGCAAGAATTTTCTTAACTCTTTGTAAGTCAGAATTATGCTGCTTTTGGGAATAGATTTTAGCTGCTTGTTGGAAAGCTAATCTAGCTTCTGTTGTCTTTTTTAAAGCTAAGAATGAATTACCTTTATTTTCATAGGCTCCAGCATAATGGGGATTGCGGCTAATTACGCGATCGCTATCTTTGATCGCGTCTTTGTATTTTTTACGAGCAAAGCGAGCTAAACTACGTTGATAATAAGCTTCGATGTAGTTTTTATCAATTTTGATTGCTCGGTCGAAATCTTTAGTTGCATCTCGAAATCTCCCAACTGCAAAGCGTGTACGTCCCCGATGATAAAATACCTGTTTCCACCGGTGGGAATATTTAATCGCTTGGTTAAAGTCGTTGAGAGCTAACTGGTAATTTTTGAATTTGTACTGAGTTAAACACGATTTAGTTTAGCGTTTCTTAAGTTGGCGCGATTTAAGTTTACTCTTCTGAGATTGCAGCCAGAACAATTTTTAGTTTCTAATAATTTTTTGAGGTTTGGATTTTCCTGTTGTTGAGCATATTTGGTATTTTGTTCCGCGCGGGCGTACACTGAAGAGGAAAAGACTAAAGGAGTAAGTAAAGTCAATACTAAAAAAATAATTGGTAATTTATGTAACTGAAATTGTAATAACTTCGATAGTGATGGCTTAGATGTAGTTGTGATAGATTTCGCTGTAATAAATTTAGGTGTCATCATAATATTTTCTGACTATAACTTTTATTTCTGAGCAAGAATATTACATAGATAGAAAATAATATTTGTAATAGCTGACGATATGCTTGTGAATTTTGTTCTTCATACTTGGTTATTGGTCAATACGGTTCAGATAAGCCTAAATTTCTTGGTAGAGACGCGACAGAGGCTAACGCCGACGCCGCAGGCTCTGTCGCGTCTCTACAGTGGTATTTGTTTTAAAAAAAGTCTTAACTGAACTGTATTGGGTTATTGGTAACTTAGTTCCTTATATATAGCCATAGTGGAGAAATAATATGGCATATACAAAATACATCATCGCCTCTTTTACTTACGTGACTGGTTAAAAAACAGAAAAACTGAATATGAAATAAATGCTATATATCGGGTAATACTCGTAATTTTTACGATGCTAAGAGTAATTGTTTTATCTTATAAAAATAACTGAGCTACCGAAACTACAGATTGATGAGGGTTCAGGATGGAGAAGTTATCACACTTACTGATAGTAGGTTCACTTACACTCGGAGTCGGTATAACAGCATCCTTAGTCGGTAGTTCAAATGGAGTTTTGTTAGGAAGTACGACGGGAGCGATTATAGGAGCAGGTATTTCCAGCAAATTAGAGGATAGGAAAGAACAAGAAGCAAAAATTCAACTAGAGCAATTAAAGACACAAGTACTCAAACAAGAAGAGTGGGAAAAGGTAAAAGCAGAACTCCCAATCTTAAAAGCACGAGTGACACAACTACGAAAATTCCAACAAAGCTTAGCAACAGTTGAAGGGGAATTTGTACAGAAGAAAGCAGAATTACAGCAGGTCGAACGGAACCTAATAAATCTCAAGCAGCGAAAAGAAGAACTGGAGCAGCGAATTTCTACTATTAATCAAGAACCCCCTAACTTATCAGAATTAGAAAAATTACAGTCACAAGTTAAGCAGTTTCGCTTAGATAAAGCTGGTTTAGAAGGTGAAATTAATGCTTTACGTTCTCAAATTGAGCCTTTAGAAGAAGAGAAACAAAAACTTCAATATATTGAATCGGAATATAATGTTAAAACAGCACAGTTGGGTGCACTAGATACAAATATTCAAGAGCTACAAACTAAATATCAGCAACTGGAACAGAATTTAACAAATATCAAGCAACAAAAAGAAGAACTTGAGCGACGAGTTGCGATTCTTAATCAAGAATACCCTAATTTATCAGAATTAGAACAGTTACAGTCACAAGTGAAGCAATTTCGCTTAGATAAAGCAAGCTTGGAAGGTGAGATTCATTCTCTGCGTTCTCAAGTTGAGTATTTAGCAGGAGAAAAGAAAAACCTTGAAGGTATTGAATCAGAATATAATGCAAAAAAAACACAGCTAGATACACTCAACATAAATATTCAAGAGCTACAAACTAAATCTCAGCAGTTAGAACAAAACCTAACGAATATAAAGCAGGAAAAAGAAGAAATATGGCGGCGGCTTTCTACTATTAAGCAACAAGAACCGAGGCTATTAAAATTAGAAGAATTACAATCAAAAATTGAGCAGTATCGCTTGGAAAAAGCAGGATTAGAAGGTGAAATTAATGCTTTAGGGGCGCAAAGACAAAATCTCCAAAATATTGAATCAGAGTATAATGCCAAAAAAGCACAGATAAATGTATTGAATACAAATATTCAAGAACTGCAAGCTAAATCTAAAAAATCGGAACAGAATTTAATAAATCTTAAGCAGAAAAAAGAAGAATTAGAGCAACGAATTTCTGCTATTAATCAAAAACAACCGAGCTTAGTAAAATTAGAAGAATTACAATCACGAATTGAGCAGTTTCGCTTGGAGAAAGCAGGTTTAGAAGGTGAAATTAATGCTTTACGTTCTCAGATTAAGACTTTAACAGAACAAAAGCAAAAACTCCAAGCTATTGAATCAGAATATAATGCTAAAACAGCAAAATTAGATGTACTTAATACAAGTATCCAAGAGCTACAAGCTAAATCTCAGCAGTTGGAACAACGTGCGAGTGAACTGGAATTATTACGTGCTACCTACGATGGACTGTTCAATGAAAAAGAAAACTTTGAATCAAGAGTCAATCAACTCAGACCACAAATAGATAGACTAGAGGCTGAGAAGCAACGTATATTACAAGCAATTCAACAAAATCAACAAGAATATCAAAGAGTTGAAGAATTAAAGCAGAAATTACGGAACCTGAATCATCAAATTAGAGATAAAGATTCACAACTAAGAGAACTTGATCGAGAAAAGCGAAATTTAAATGGAATTAAAGCTACTCTTGAAGAAGGAAATGCTAGCTTGAAGCAAGAAAAAGAGCAAATTCAAGAAGAGATTAACATCTTAAGAGGAGAAATAGGTAATTTAGAGAATAGTTCTAAAGTTGCACTACGCTCTCTCAAACAAAAGCTGTGGTCAAATCTACCAAAAAATAAGCAGAATATCGCTACAGATAGTCAAGGTGAAAAAGTATTCTTGGAAAACTTTACTGAATATATCAAGCAACAAGGGTTAGTATTTCCCAGACGAGTAATTAATGCATTCCATACATCATTAAAAGTGCAAGATATTTCGGCTTTAGTTATTCTTGCGGGAATCAGTGGTACGGGAAAAAGTGAATTACCGCAAAGATATGCTGATTATATTGGAGCGCAAAAATTAACCCTTGCTGTACAACCTCGTTGGGATTCTCCTCAAGATTTGCAGGGGTTTTATAACTATGTGGAGAAGAAATTTAAGCCGACTGATTTGATGCGGGGATTATATCAATACAATCACGAGAGTACAATGCGCGATCGCATGGTAATAGTGTTATTAGATGAGATGAATTTAGCAAGAGTAGAATATTACTTTAGCGATTTCCTCTCTAAGTTAGAAACTCGTCGTAGCCACGATACTTATTTAGAAATTGATGTCGGTAGCTTACCAATTCAAGATAATCAACGCAGGTTAAGAATCCCTAAGGAATTCTTATTTGTGGGAACGATGAACGAAGATGAAAGTACTCAGTCTTTATCCGATAAAGTATTAGATAGAGCGAATGTAATTACCTTCGGTAAACCTCAATATTTACAGTTACGTCAAAGTAATTCTCGGAAAAATAATAGTACTACATCTTCAGAGTACCTAGCTTATTCTGATTTCAAACAATGGATAAAAACACCAGTTTCTGATTCTAATGCTGTCAATATAGTTAAAGAATATCTAAATATAACTAATAACATAATGGCACAAATGGGTCATCCTTTTGCTCACCGTGTCTATCAAGGAATTACTCAATATGTAGTTAATTATCCTGGGGTAGAAGATAATAATACAGAATCTTTTCAATTTGCGAAAATTGCGATCGCGGATCAATTTGGACAAAAAATCTTACCCAAATTACGGGGATTGATGATTGATGACTTTCAAGAGCAATTAGATGAATTAGAAAAGATTATAGAAGAAATAGGTGATGAATCGCTAACACAAGCTTTTAAGAAAGCTCGTGAAGGACGTTACGGACAATTTCATTGGCAAGGATTAGTTTATCAGGAAGAGTCAGTATGATGAAAGTTTATCCTAGCCTGTTTGCCTATTTAAATGATTCCCAACCTATTCCCTACACTACTATTCCCCATAGTATTACATTACGTGCAAGTCAGCGTCCGGTTATTGTCTTAGATTCTGAAGCAGAAGCAGATTTATCAACTGAAGCTTTATTAATTCCTATTGGCGATCAAGCCTATGAAATTGGTTTTCCTTACTTAAAGGTAGCGAATATCAAAGATGAGAACTATCAGTTAGAGTACATTTTTAATATATCGATTAGTGATGAATCCTATAGATTCTGTGTTAGGGATGAAGTTTTAGATTTGGAAAGTATTAAGGAAGAAGAAGAATTAAGAGAATGGAAGCAAAATTTAGGGGAGAGTTTAGATAATACAGTAGCTCCTCTGATTCGGCTTTTTGTCGGGATGTTTGCAAATAATATTTTTGGATATTCAAAGATGACACAGAATATCCTATTAACACAATTACCAAACATCTTAGATAATATCAAGATTGATGAAGCGAATATTCCTATAGCAATCAGTTTAGAACGTCGTTATCAACTCAGACGCAAATTAGAAATTATTGGGAGTAAACTACGTCATCAGTTGAGAAGACAAGCCGAATTAATGTCTGTAGGTAGAATTCAAGAAATGGATTCCTATTGTCTTAGGGACTACGTCCGTCGTCCTGGGAGAACTCCAGCAGAAAAAGCTGGTTCCAAGCAAGAATTGATGGGAATTAAACGCTATCAAGATTTTAATACGCCAGAGAATAGGTTTCTTGTTTATTTTAGTAAAATTCTTCATTTAAATTGCGATCGATACGAGCAAAGTAAAATATCACAATATAAGAAGGAAATATCAAAATTTCGTTTGACTATTGATTTATTTACTCAAGAAGTATCTTTAAAGGGAATTCAAGATCGGGGATTTAATTTTACTAAACCTAATTATGTCTTGCAGCAAAATCCCATATATAGAAGTTTTTATCAGGCTTATTTAGAATATATTCAAAAACGACATGAAAAAGAAAATATCTGGCAATTTCGCAATCAATTGTTGGCTGATACAGTATATCTTTGTCTAATAGCAGCTTTACTGCAGTTTCAAGGAACTGTAATATCTCCACTCGCTAGTATTTTTGGTAATGCAATTCCAGATAGAGGACGTTATCTTTCAGAAAAAAATCATGTAAAAATTCCAGTTTTTTTACAAAATCAAGTTTATATTTTCTCTTTAAGCAAGCCACAACAAAAATACTTTTTTGATTGGGTACTGACATTAGAAATACATAATTTGGAGTCCAAGGAATTAAAAACAGAACAGTTTATCTTACCAATTTGGGTATTTTGGTATCGTCCAAGTGATGAGCTGTTAACAGATTGTCATAGATATTTGCGAGAATTCAATAATAACAAAAAGAATAATAATTTTTTTCTCAAAGGACTACTGTTTTATTTACAAATTTATCCCAAAACTTCAGCCTCGACACAGAAAATAGAACACCATTACGAAGGTCAATTGTTGCTATGTAAATTACCAGACCCGATCGCTGAACAAGGTTTTTCCCAAACTACTGTTTTCATAATAAATCTAATTCAGTCAGTAGTGGAGTCTGCGGTATGAACGAGCAACAATTTTGGATGGAACTGCAAAAACTAATATATCAATCCGAGGATTTTTCAAAAATTAACCAAACTCAATGGGAAAGATTGATAAGTTTACATACTTCCCCAGCACTACCAACCAAATTAATTATCGAGACTGTTTGTCACGGTTCAGTTTATCTTACAGAACAATCAGCTTTAAATTTTCCCGCTATTCATCCAACTATTCCTTTAAATGCTAGTCAACAATTAGCATTAGAAATGGCTGTTTCCAATAGTGCGATCGCTTTGATTGCTGGTTCTCCCGGTACAGGTAAAACCCGTATTGCTAAAAATTTAGTAGAAGCTGCAATTAATTGTTCTAAACGAGTTTTACTTTTAACTCATCATAGTACAACTTTAAATGCTTACTGTAATTTACCAGGTTATCCTTTTAGAATTTCTCAACAACAAAACTATCGCGATTGGCTAATTAAAGAATTACGTACTCAACATTTAGCGCATCCAAAAATAGATTATTTACCATTGCATTTGCTCCCTGATGAGGTACTTACAAAGCTACGAACAGCAGCTAAATTAGAAAAATATTTGCCATTAATTCAAAATAATTCACAACAACTCATCGAACTGTTACAACAGGATTTTCCTGATTTAGGAGATTCACGACTACAACTACTTGCTTATCGTTTGCAGAGATTAAAACCCTTGTTACAGCAACAGTTGAAATTGAATCAGCTTTATAACAATTTATCTGAAAATGCAGTTGCAGAAATTGCAGATAAATTAATTGAAAACCCACAAGCTTCAGTCGTGGGTACTGTTGATGATTTTATACAAATTCAGGATCCATTTCTGTGGAAAAAGTCCTTCGATCTAGTAATTGTGGAAGAAGCAGAGTATTTAACTTGCTTCAAACTAATACTATTGTCTACATTAGGGAATAAACTTGTTTTATTTGGAAATGAACTTCCCAAGCAATTTTCTAGAATTTCTCAAAATCAATCTTCTCGAAATCAATCTTCTCAAAATCAATCTTTTTTTACTCGCTCTCCCGAATGCTTTAAGTGGCTAAATCAGCACTTACTTCCAGCTTATCGTTATCAACTAACAGAACAATTTCGTCTACATCCAGAAATTGCAAATCTTGTTTATCCAGTAATTTGCGATCGCTGGATTTTAAACCAATTTTCACAGTTTGATTGTCATTTCCCCCAAATCAGACATAGATTATTTTGGCAAAATACACGTAACCAAAGAAGAGACGAGCAGATTATTCAATTTATTCAAAGTTTTGAAATATCACTCAATCATAAAATAGGTATTATCACTTTTGAGCGCCAAGAAAGAGATTATTTGAGAAATAAATTATCTCAAAGATGTAATGAAATTCTAATTGGTACAGTATCAGAATGGACAGGAATTGAACGTGAAATAGTATTTATCAGTTTTTCAGGACATCCTGAAAATGTTTCTGTAAAAGATATAAATATTGCGATAACGCGAGGACAATCATATTTATTTTTATTTGGTGATTATGATATCTGGTCGCAGCATAGTGCTCTCATGCGCTCTTTTTTATCTCACCCACAATTACACATAGAACGTACAGTGGTTTTATCATGAAAGTTGAATATCAATTACAAGGAATATTTCGTCGTACACTATCAAGTGGAACAGAAACATCTCCTGTATCTCTAGTTGAATTACTTCAAGAAGTACAAGGAGCAGCTACTGAAAATCGTAGATGTTCTCTTCAATTGTTACATCAATCTTTTGGCTTAGACTTTCTTCCAGAAGCTACTCTAATTAACTTATTGAAACAAGCACGAGATATAGCGGAAGAAAGTGAACTTTATCAAATACCATTATTAAAACTTCTTCATCCTGTGAAATCTAATTTAAATTCGCAGGTAACTAAAATTTATCTTTATCAATTTTGTTGTTCAGAAGTAGAAGTTCCATTAAATATCACACCAGATGACCCACAAATTCCCTATTTTGCAGGTAGTGAATCAGAAAAAATAGGAAACTACACAGTTATTTTAGAAAAACCTTTTCATCCAGGATTATCTGATATTTTTGCCAATAATATTTGGTATCAGAGTCATAAATATTGGGAGCAATTACCGGATATTGATAAAATTCACTTTGTCCAAAAATCTGCTAACAAAAATAATTTTCGAATTTCCATACCTGACAATCCGAATCTAAACATCTGCTTTTCAATAGAGGATTTATCTTTAGATTTAAAAGCAGTAATTACATTCTTATCATTGAATTATGGCGATATATCTATCTTACCAGAAGCAGCTCAACTACTAGTTGAGAAGTATCAGTCAAGCTATAAATCGCCAATAATTATTAATTTACCTAATCAACTCCAAACAGATTCTAATTTAACTGCACAATCCGAATTTTTAATTAGTAGGGCTGAAAATCGTTCCAGATTAAAAACAATAATTTCCGAAGCCAGTCAATTTCTTTTAATATCTAGTTATATTATTGAAGACGAGCATTTAACAGAATTAATCTGTGAAAAATCTCAAGAATTATCCCAAGGAGTTTGGATTTTAACTGATTTAAGAGATGATGTCGTTGATAGAATTGACACTCAAGTATCCGATAATGTAGCTTTACCTCAACAGTATCAGCGTTCTAATGAACGTAAGATAGCTTGTTTAAAAAAACTGTTACAGCAACCTAATATTTACATTCGTAGTGGTAGCTTTCACCTCAAAACTTATCTTTCAGAAAAACATGCTTACTTAGGTTCTTGTAATCTGACTAGAGGTAGCTTAGATTTTAATATGGAAGCTGGTACAGTCTGTCAAAATACTCCAGTTCATCAGCAATTGATGAATTTATTTCGCCAATTTTGGGAATATAAAAGCCAAGATGGAGTAATAGCAGCGAGTAATTTTGATGGTTTTGTTTTAAGTTCTCTACATTCAAACCATCAAAGAAATAATCAAAATTATTCAAATTTATTGACACCATATCAATATCATCGAGATTTGATAAGAGAAATAAGTAATTTTAGAGGAATAGTACAAATTTATAGCCGCAGCTTTCAACCATCTTCAGAAATAGAACAATATTTACGTCGGTTAGATACTCAAATTTATATCGATTCTCAAATATCAATGCATCATAATAACTGGAACATTCAAAGAATCAACAATTTGCACGCCAAGATTACATTGTTAGGAGATAAAGTAGCTTATCTTGGAGGAATTAATTTTAATTTTAAGCCAAGAGCTTTATCTTTAAATGATTTAATGTACAAAACAACTAATTCAACAGAAATTGACAAAATACGTCAGCAAATAACCCAACTAAATCCCAATACATTTCAGTTGCTCCATAGATAAAATTTTTGGGTATTTGTAAATGTAAATTTTACATTTATACAGGAATTTAGTTGAAAAATAAATTTATTATTTGAATACTATTAACTTAAGCTCTTAAAATATGACAAGATTATTTAATTTAGAATCATACGTAGAATGTTGTCAATACACACATATTTTTAATGAATCAAAAGAACAAGTAATTCCACAGTATGGCGATTTACCAACCAAATATAAATCATTCATACAAAAATATGCAAATAATTTTTATTTACCGGAACCAATTAATTCTGTAACCTTACCGCAAAAACTAACAATTAATAATGAAAATACAAATTATACGAAAATTGGTAGTAAATTAACTCAAGGAGATAAAAAGAGATTATTTATTATCCGAGATACAGTGGATTTAATGACACTAAGCACCAGTAATTTGTTGGAACAACACGACGGTTACTTATACAGCAGTGCTTATCATTACTGGAATCATTATTCTCAAATTGCTCAGTATCAAATCGATAAACCTTTAGTATTTATTGATTTAGACTGTTTCCCATGCGATCGCTTGATTCCGATTAATTTATCACATACAAACAATAGCTCATATCTAGTACCAATTCTGAATACAAAAAAACCAATTATTATTAATGATAATAACAAAATTATTAACAGTGTAGATGTTTATAATAAGATTTGCCAGACAATATCGAAACGAATTTTGCTTGATAATTTTAATGAACTTTATCAAAATATTAAGACAGTTAATCATCTAGCTCATTACTTGCAAAAAATAGCATTTTTTAAAGAAATAAATAATTACGTAAAAGAAGATAGATTTGATTTAATAATTGAATTATTATACGGAAATAAAATTTTATATAAAAAAATAACCTTATCAAGAGTTGAACTTGGTGAAATGATGGGTAGGGAACTCAACATTGAATCTTTAGGGATTATTGCAAAGAATAATCCTCAATATCAGTTTATCTTAACCAGTCAGTACAATATTTTTACAGGTATTCAACAACTTCTCCCAGAATTTATCTATCTAAATCCGATACATGAAGAATTCAATCGAATCTGGGAAGAAAAAAACAGTCAAAAATTTCCCCTATTCGGTATTTATCTCGATTGCATAGAGTTCGCTGTTGGTATTTCCGATGAGCGAGGAAGATTATCAAAACAATGGATACAATTATCTAACCAAGAAAATCTGATTTCTTATGAAGGTAAAATCACAAATTTCATTGGTAATATTCCTAGTTTAAATCAAGATTTTGTCCGCATACGACAGGGTAGAGATAATGCTACTTTACCTATTCGAGTGAATGGTAATGACTACTGTAGAAATGATGTTCCTCAAGACTACAAGATTCAGCTTGAAAACTATCAAGGAACCGAGGATATTCGCGTTCGTATAGAATTTAACTTGAAGCCTGGTTCTTTCCCCGAGCTTAAAGTTAGCGACCTAAGAGGTAAATATAAAATAAAAACTTCTTTGATTGATAGACAACAGATACCTTATAGTTATATTCCACCGCAGAAAATTTTTGAAACCCGTTCTCAGAAATCTTTAGAGCAACTAAAATACTTACGAGAACCTGATAAACTATCAAGATTTCAAAGTTATCTATCACAGCTTAATGAAGAATTGAATAAGTTTGATAATAGCCCAAATAGACCAAATAACTATCAAAAATTGACTAATTTACTTCAGAAAGCTTACCGACAGATAAGGATAAGTGAGATTAATAATACAAATAATCAAAGGGATTTACTATTATTTATAGACTCACCAAACTCAGATATAATTGTGAGTAAAATTCAAACAGAAATTGAAAATATAAAGCTTGATAAATTGGTTGATATGATATGCGGTACAATTAATTCTACGAAATATCAAAAGATGAACTCATCACAAAATAACTTATTAGCAGATGGAATTATTTTTATTGGAAAACTGTATAAATTTTCGCAATATATCAATCTGGAAAAATTATTCAATATTCAATTCAATCTAGTTAATCAAATTACATATCGAAATCTTGGTAAGGAATATTTGCAGTGTCTTGCTAGAGTCGCTGTAAAAGAAGAACTTCAAAACCACTACTTTTCTTATTTTGATTCTTTATATAAATCAGAGAATAGCCAATATATGTGGGGTTATGGTCGGATTTTACTTTGGTACTATAATTTTTCTTCTACAGCCGTATCTGTAGAATATCGAAATAATTTGATTGCGATTATGGAATATCTCCTAAGCAAACCTCATCAATATTTTGACGGACAGTATAAGCAAAATGCTTTTTTAAGCTTACTTTACTTGCTTACATTCCGCGACCGTGATACAGATTTTTGCAAGCTAGGAACAGATGAATTTTTACTAGCTCAACAGGTTATTGAACATTTCCAATCTGATAGGATTATTTTAAGAGCGGTAAGTGAAGAAAAGTCACTGAATCAATTCTTTCAAGAAATGGTTGATGGTTACTCTACAGAAGATGACATTGGTAATATTGTGCAAGTTTAAATAAAAAAAACCCTAGATTGTTGTCATTTAATATATAAATAATTATTTCTTGAATACAATGTATTTATAGAATTAGTTACGGTAATCAGCTTTATTCTAAGAATTTGATTTCATATTCAGCGTTCTAGTATGTTTAAAATTTTCCTGCTATATACTCATGTACAATAACTTTGGGGTTATATATTTAGCTCTCTTAAAACAATAACTGCCTTTGGAATAAAAGAAGGTATATATTCATTCTTTCGATAAATGCAATGAATGATTTTGATAGCGCTAATTTTACAGATTTATATACAGACATAATTGTTATTGGTAGCGGTATTGGTGGTTTGAGTTGTGCTGCACTCTTAGCACACTACGGCTTTGACGTCACCGTCTGCGAAAGTCATTCGATCCCGGGTGGTGCTGCACATTCCTTTGAACGCAATGGCTTTAAGTTTGATTCCGGACCCTCGTTATATTCCGGACTTTCCCAAAGTCCTTCTAACAACCCTTTGCGACAGGTTCTAGATATTATTGGTGAAGACGCATCGTGGCAAACCTATAATACTTGGGGTTGCTGTTTACCAGAAGGTGACTTTGATACAACCGTTGGAGCGGACCAGTTTTGTGAAGTGTTAGCCAAATTGCGCGGAAATGAAGCTGTCAGACAGTGGCGCAAACTACAAAAAATTATGGCACCATTAGCAAGTGCAGCAACAGCAATTCCTCCCATGGCTATGCGTTTTGACTTCGGTGCTGCGTTCACCATGGGGAAATATGCACCATCTTTATTAAAACATGCTGCAAATGTCACCAAGCTAACTGGCTCTTTCGCCGATTTGATTGATGGCGCGATCGCAGATTCTTTTATTCTTAACTGGTTAGATTTACTCTCCTTCTTGCTGTCCGGACTTCCTGCGAGTGGAACAAGTGCTGCAGAGATGGCTTTTATGTTTGCGGAATGGTACAAACCCGGAGTAGCTTTAGATTATCCCATTGGTGGCAGTGGAGCAATAATTGATGCATTGGTACGGGGACTGAAACGTAACAACGGAAAGTTAATTTTAGGAGCCCATGTCGAGCAAATTATAGTTGAGAATAATCGTGCGGTAGGAGTGAATTTACGGAATGGGAAACAAATTAAAGCTCGTAAAGCTGTAGTTTCCAATGCTTCTGTTTGGGACACTTTAAAATTATTACCACAAGCAGCTTTACCACAGAAATTTGTCCGAGAACGACAAAAAACCCCTGAATGTAATAGTTTCATGCATTTACATTTGGGAATTAATGCTGAAAATATTCGGTCAGATTTGGCTTGTCATTACATTGTCGTTAATGATTGGAGTAAAGGAGTAACTGCGCCCCAGAATGTTGTGTTAATATCGATACCATCCTTGCTGGATACAGGGTTAGCACCCCAAGGTAAGCACGCAATTCACGTTTATACTCCTGGTAATGAACCATATGAAGTTTGGGAAGGGATGGATCGAAAAAGTGAAGCATATCAACGACAAAAGCAAGCTCGTGCAGAGGTAATGTGGCAAGCTTTAGAAAGAATTATTCCTGATATTCGCGAGCGTTGTGAAGTGACACTAGTAGGGACTCCCCTAACTCACCAACGTTTTCTCCGTCGTCATAATGGTTCCTATGGTCCTGCTATTGCTGCTGGAAAAGGTTTTTTCCCCGGTCCCATGACACCAATCTCTAGTTTGTTATGTTGTGGAGATTCCACATTTCCTGGAATCGGTTTACCTGCAGTTGCTGCTAGCGGTGCGATCGCTGCTAATACTTTAGCACCAGTAAATAAGCATTGGGAAATATTGAAGTTTTGTACTTAATACGACATAAGGTATCTGGTAAACGCTGACTACACCTATATTTATCGCAGAATGTAGAACACAAGGACAAAATATCTGTCCTATCATAATTACAGCCCCTTAAATTCTAAATCTTGTTGTGTATTTATGGGAGTAGGATTATCGTATAATTAAGCAACACCAAACTTTCTAATGGAAACTTAATTTTCCCTAACTAAAGATATGTGATTTAATTTAGGTGATTGTGATTTAACTTAGGTGATTGTTAAAATTAAATACAAATGTACAAATAAGCTTTACTTCCGTCATAAATTGTTTCCAATTAAAAATAACTCAAACAATTTATGGTGTCTAGAATTTATATTTAATTCCTGAACTAAAAATGTTGAGAGATCGAAAATATTTCTTTTGGTGGATAAAAAAATAAAAGCCAATGTTTATATAATTCTTTCATCTCGAAATACAGTATTTATGAAAATAATTTTTATTTTTAAATTAGTTTGTAAATTTGCATTATGTTTTGTATTGAGAAAAAAAAGTTTCTTGCGTTCCTTTTGTGGAAATTGAAGATTGATTTGAACAAAATCCTTGCGAGACAAGGGTTATAAAGAATGATGGTAATTTTTAAATCCAAAACCTTCATTCTATAAGTGTTTCAACGATTTTTAACCTATTTTTCCATAAAAATAACCGAAGAGCTAAAAAAAATAAGCAAAAAACGTAAAATAAGCAAAAAAACGTAGTAAGATATACATATGTAAATTGTTTGGGTGCGATAATCTTACAGGATTATTGAAAGAGAATTAGGGCTTACGTGAATATTCTTTATTTCTCGGAAGCTATAAAATCTGAATCAATATTTATTAATTTTATTTTTTGCTGAAATCTTTAAAAGTATAGGTTAAATTTAACAGAACCTAACTAAACATTTAGAAAAGTTAACTTAATTTAAAGGCTATTTTGCATCTACTGTTTTGCAATGTATTTACAAAAAAATCAAAGCAAAACTTCATTATCTACAAGAAAAATTTAATAGCCTTGTTTTTCTGATTGCTAATTAATTTATTAGTAATTAAAAGTAAGTCATTAATGAATCGGACAAGATAATCTAATATTTTGTTGAGGGAAAATAATTCATAATTAGTGTCACTCGACTATAAATACACAGATAATTTTACTTGCCAAGTGATAGAGAGTAATTAACTCCCATATTTATGTACTACATATAATTAGAAATTAACCATGACTGTAGAAAAAATTCAAAAAGATGTGATTGTTAATGAATGTCCCACAAGTGTAACTATCACCTCGCAAGAATTAATTAAGGGTGAAATGTCACCAGAAGCTTGTGCTCTCGCAGTTAGTGCGGTGAAGACACATGGTTACGTCGTTTTAGAAAATGCCGTACCACATGAATGCTTGGATACTCTACATGAAAAAATAGATGAGGATACTAAAAAGCTTTTAGTTAACCCTAACTGGAACGCTATCGGCAGAGTTAAAGGACACTTACAACCATCGCCTCCTCGTTATGCTCCTTATGTTTTTCGAGAACTTATCAGTAATTCTTTTGCCGCACAGGTAACTAAGGAAGCATTTGGAGATAATACATTTATCAAGTCCTATAGTGCTAATGCTAACTGTCCGGACAGCAAATCCCAGCCAATTCATGTTGATGGTGATGATACAGCTTTAATTGTCAATATAGGTTTGACCGACATTACTGAGCACAATGGTAGTATTGAACTTTGGCCTGGAACACATTTAATTAGAGATGTTGGAACTAGAATTCCACCATCTGTATTTGAAGATCGTCGAAAAATTGCCCCACCAATTCGTGCAAATACTAAAAAAGGCAGCTTATTAATTAGGCATACACAAGTTTGGCACCGAGGAATGCCAAATTATTCTGGTAGAGTGAGACATATGATTGCGACTATGCACTACAAATACGGAAGCGATTTAGGGGAACCATTAAAATTTAACAAAGGATGTGAGGCAGAATTTGAAAATTCTATTTTGCACCCAAATGTCGAATTTACAGATCAAATCATCGATCTAACTCCCAAGGATTCTTTTTTTGGAATTTGTAAGGATACTTTGTTTCGCTTTTCCCCTGAGGCTTTCAACTTTGCAGCTAAGCTTTATCGAGGAACTTTAAAAAGAAAAGGATAAGTGTTAAATCAACAGCCTATTGGAAATTACTTTCACATATTGGTTTGCGCTCCAATAAATCCTTCAAATGTACAAACAAAAAGTGCAATTGGAGTGGTGATGCTGATTTTAATAGTGCAAGTATGATTTCCCTATTGGGGGCAGTCTGTAAGCATTCCTGGAGGTTCGTTTCTCAGATGTGTTATTAAGCCTAAGGCATTCAAGCCTGTTCAATTAACTATTTGGGATACAGGGCTACTGACAGCCTCCGGCTTCTAGCCCTGGGGTTGTTTACACCACAATGACACTATTGTTAGTTCTGTTATAGTATCGGAGCACAAAACCCACTTCTTTTAGGCGCAGGAGTCTCAATCTCTAATACCTATTACATTTAAATTCGACTGACAATAATTTTCTGCCTTCGATACTGAATGGACTTTTATCGAAGATCCTTTTCTGATAATAAATTCACTCAGACCTACATTAACCGGTCTATTGGGATCGATTGTTTTCCAGTGACTATCTTTTCCCCAGTCGTAGGTATATCCCAGTCTGGTCCATGGATAATTATTAGTCATCCATTGGTGGAAGAACCAGTATTTATATTTATTAGAAACAGACACAAACAGATTTGAGCGAGAAAAATCTAGCTCTGCTTCACGATCAGTAATTTCTGGATCTGGGGTAGGTCTAAATAAATATTTTGGCTCTACCCATATTTCTACTAGTTTGCGTCTTTGATTTTTTTCTGGTTTTTCTGGAGTTAACCCTAATAATTGGTTAATCCTGTAGGACAGAGTTACTTTGTTATTGATATTTTTAGTATTACTGTATTGGGTACAAAACTCTCTTAAATCTGGTACTGCTGTCACCCAGACATCTCTTTCAAGGGACATAGATTTACCGAGATTTTTTTCATATCCATTCCAGCTAGTCCAAGTCAACACTAGAACCCGACTATTAATATTTCCATCTTCCCATATAAGTTTTTTATTGTGTTCTACTATTGCTGTGAGATTTCTCCATATTTCTTCTGGTTCAGTTTTCTTGGTTTCTGCGAGCCCATCACAATAAGCTTTAGCCTCGGGGTAAATCGATTCAGGATATTTTTGATCGCATTTAGAATTTGCGAGTCTAGGCTCTGGAGTATTATTCTGTTTCGAATATGCAGGAAATGACGAAAACAAATATATACAAACTATATTGAGAGAAATTAAAGGCAATAAAACAAATAATAAGAGCTTATTATTTTTCATTTTTATATATGTGTTTCTGGTAGATATTTGCAGATGTATATTGACTGTTGATTTTTGATTCTTGTGCCTATTAAATTATCGAGAGTTTAATCATAGAGATTTTAATGTAAACGTTTTTACGGTTACTGTAATTAGGTTGCTCTTACATTTAAGCTCTTACATTTTATTGCTATAAAGTCTAAACACTGCAAGTAGCCCTGGTTTATAAGTCATATATTATACAAGTGAAGTGTAATTACGCAAAAACTTTACTGCTAAGTTGTTTAACTCCTGACGGTGTCTGAATATGAGCAACCACGTAAGGTGCAACATTTGCAGGAAGAGAAAAAAGTTCAACGCATTGGTCTGCACCTACGGACTGCAAAATAAATCTCAGCCAATCTACATTTGAATGATAAATTTCTAAGTTTTGTAAAAAACAACCCAAATCTGGATATCGATTGCTCGGGTGATTATCATTTCGCCATTCAATTAATGTGGGTAATATTCCTGCACCCGGAAGACTTCCATCATCTGGTACAGTAATCAGCCACTCAATATCACCACGATTCATAGATGCGATCGCACCAAAGTTAAATCTGCTTTGTTGTTGCAATGAGTTAATGTTAGGGGTGTTCACAACCCAAGTGAGTAACCTTGGTTGAAATTCAAGCTGAGCTTTAACAAAAGGATCGTCGAGTCCGAACCAGCGCGGTCGTTTAGGTGCTACAGCTTTGGGGTTGATAGCTATGACCTCAAGAAAAACTTCATTCCCCAACTGCATTAGGTGATTGTGGGTACCCATATGAAGATGCTCGCCACCTGGTGGTATATCAACACCCAAATAATCTTTAATATATTTAACGCCCTGTTCGAGGGTTGCAGCACCAATGACGATATGATCTAAACCTGTTTTCACTTGTCTGATTTTTTGTATAATAAATATTCTAAAAAATAAATTAGCATATTAGTTATTTAGCCCAAGATTAGATTACTACTTGCGCCCAACACACTCTACAAAAATATTTTCTTGATCGCAACCCGACCGATTTATTGTTTTTTTTTGCAGAAGCTCAAATTGTTAACTAGAAACTAACTGTCTTTAATTTAAGAATCAAATCTGTATCAAGATAATATAGGCGGTGGGTTACGACGCGATGATAAAGGCAACGAAAAAAAGACATTCTCTTGCGCGCCTAACACACCCTACAAAATTTTATTTTTTATTTATAAATACCCTAGAGAAGTGTTGAAATAATCAAACTTCTTAGTTTATAGACATAATTACCTATTACCCATTACCAATTATTTCCCCAAATTATTACAACTTCCATCCACACAATAAGTCGAATTATAAGTACTGCTGCGTTTACCAAAGAGCGTATAGCGATTATCTCGAACCTGCTCGTAAATGCGATCGCCAGTCCATTTCATTCCAGGTAAAGCACGATAAGCATCAACAAATATTTTACCAAGAGGTAACAAATGTCCAATTTCCTCTGCCGCATCACTTCCTTGCCAACGCTGTTGGGGATTTTCAGCATCAATTAAAATCATTCCCATATTACAATCGGCAGATGTAATTCCCCATTGTGACAAGGTTTCTTCATCTTGCATGGGAACATAACCGAATAAATTTCCCTGATCGAGATTTTCTAGGAATTGTACTAGGGTGACACAAAGATTGCAATTGCCGTCATAAATTACGTAATAATCCATAGATTTTAAATTTACCTTAATAAATGGTTAAGGAAGTTTTCGATTCAATTACATACATTTAAATATATTGTAAAAAAATTTATAAAAATATAGCGCTACACGCAAGTCAATATAACTTGCGATCGCGCTATTAGAGTTTACAGAGTTTCATCAGCGATAGCTTAGCTTACTGTACCTGGCTTTTTTGGTTTGATCGGCTGGGTTTGGGTTAGAACTTGTGCGCGTGCAGTACCTCCATCACGTCACAGAGATAGGCAATACCGGAATAATCGTCGAAAAACTGCGCTGCGACCTCATCCGAAATCTTCACAGCCATTTCCCGAGTGGGGGTGAGCACCTCGAACTTTATATTCGAATGGGTGTCGGAAACGCTGGGCTGTCCCGACGAGCGCACGTTGCGACTGCCTTTACCGCCAGCGTCCACCACGGTATAACCGGTAGCCCCGGCTTCGTCGATGATCTTGGCGATCTTGTTCAGCAATAACTTTTCCGTGACGATGACGAGCTTGCTGGCTTGCTTGGTCATTTTGATTACCTCTAGACGTGTGTATTCATTGAACTACATAAAAACTCAGGAAAACGGCATCTAGCTGCCGCGTTGGTCACCAGGCGAGGGGAACACCGGCAGACCACAAACCATGTGGGATCAATTGCCCATCAGCGCTTGGGCGAGTCCGATGAAGAGCGGTATTCCCAAGGCAAGCGCAACCGGCGTGCCGACGGCTGTGGACGAACCGATGTAGGCAGAGGGATTGGCTGATGGGATACCAGCTCGTAAAGTGGGTGGCCCTGAGATGTCTGAACTGGAGGCAGCAATGACGGCCAGAATCACTACACCACCAAGGCTAAATCCCGTGGTGATATGGGCAATCATACCGAAACCGAAGGCAATGAAGCCATGCAAAAGTGGTGCGACAAAGGCATATAGGGCATACCACTGACCCACCTTGCGCAGTTCACCAAGCCTTGTCGTAGCCTCCATACCCATTACCAGCATCAGTATCGAAAGCAGACCACGGAAGAGGGGATTGAAGAAGCTCTCATAGACACTTTCCGGCTGGGTTAGCACGCCTAGAGCGAGGCCGAGCAGCAGTGCCGATAGGGCGGAACCCTGGAGGCTTTCCTTGATGATGGGCCATATCTTGACCCGCTTGCCTGCGGTATCGCGCTTGGGATACCCGCTTGCGACAATATCCTGCTCCCCGAAATCACCTGCGGTACCGGGCTCCTCGCTGGGATGCCCGCCTGCGGTAACACGCTGCTTGCTGAGAGACTTCTGCTTGCTGAGATTCTCATCTGCGGTATCGCGCTGCTTGCGGATATAAATGCTGGCTAAGACGATCGCAGTCACGAGTGCAGGGATATCCATGAAGGGATAGAGTGCGGCTGCCCAGGGCTCATATTCGATGCTTTCCGTTTCCAATATCGTCAGGGCGGCGGCAAGGGTAGAGCCACTCACGGCACCGAACAAACCTGCGGTCGCAATGGCATCCACGGTTTTGACCTTCGGCAGCTTGGCCAACGTGTAGCGCCCAATGAACACGATAAGGATCCCCACTGCCATGGCGAACATTGCGGGCAACAACATCTGTGCTAGATTGGCATTGCGGATCGCAATGCCGCCGTTCAAGCCGACTTTTATGAGCAGCATGAAGACGATGAACTTATAGATTGCATCTGGAATTTGCAGTCTGCTATTGACGGCGGCAACGACCATACCACCAATCAGAAAGCCGAGTGTCGGGGACTGCAACTTATCTAGGAAGAGCTTCAAGAAATCGGACAAAAAATCCACGTTTAATTCCTCCTTAATTAAATATTAGGGGTCAGGACGGCAAGCTCCAGGCATCCGCAGCGACGATTCAACCCGTCACTAAGAATGCATTTGCATCCCGGTGCGTTGTATCCTGAAAGACAAGGTTTCGCTCCAAACAATATTTCCACAGTTGATAGTGTTACTTCTTTTACTAAATACTTGGACATCTAAAAGAAGTGGCACTTAGTCCTATAATGTGACTCTCCGAGAAAATTTGAATTTTATTAATCTTGAAACTTTTGTACGCAAAGCAGTGGCGGATTTATTTACTAATATAAAATCAAGCAATGCAAGAAATATATTAAATTGTGTTAATTTCTAAATTTTGCATTTTAAAATCCTTACCATCTGTAAATTTCAAGAAATCAGTAAAGTTTTCTGGTATTATTAAAAACCAGAAAGTGACATTATAGGGTTAGTTAAGAAATTGACATTTACAAGAAATTGACATTCAAATTACCAGGTGCAAGATGTGAGGTGAGGCATAGGCATTTGCCATTGACCCCCATCAATACCCCCACCTTGAGAACCAACAGTGACATTATCTCTGGCTGATGCCCAGTTTGCTTGTTTGGAAATTTCCACATCGATCATGCCATATTTGGTGAAAAACCCTCTTTCTTTCGCAATAACTAAAGGTGCAGCTTCAATAATCGGAATGTAATTCAGAACAACCTTAGTAGTTTCTGGCATCATTTCATGACTAATATCTGCTACTTCTATTTGTTCTGTAGCTGTTGCCCTACCAGACTCTGGAGGATTACCAAAAGCCTTGAGTGATACTGCGCTAAATCCAGATGCTGCAGCAGTTGTCAAAAATCTGCGACGCGAAAATTGAGATAAATCAGACATAAAACCCCCGAACAACCTATCTTTCTATAGATTGGCACTTAAATAAGTCCAATTAATATAGAAATTACAAAACAACTTATGGTTAAGTATTAGCGATATGAAGATAGATAAAAGCCTATGGTAAAAATATCTTTGTTCGTTTTTATCTATAGTATAAAATATACTCTAACTTAAAACCTTTTTTGATTAAAATTATTTATATAAAGTGAAATTTTTTCTTAGAATAAGTTTTTACTTGTAAAAAGATAGACTTTGTCAATATATATAAAATATGTTTATAGGGGATGGGGAACAGTGAACAGGGAACGGGGAACAAAGAACAGCGGTGCATTAGCAAAGCATCTCCCTCCGGGAGAACCCCGCAACAGAGCAAGTTGCATCCGGCGTAGCCACCCCGCAGGGTGGGAATGCGCACCAAGACAGGGAACAGATTTAAAGAACTCATGTGTGGTGGTATTTTTTGAAACTGGTATTGATTTTATAAGCGACAGAAAAATACCATTTAGATATGCCTAAATTTTTTGCTAGAAATACGACAGAGAATAACGCCGACACCGCAAGCTCTGTGGTATTTATACGGGAATTATATGTTTGTAAATTAGGATCTACTGAATAACTTTAAAACTCTTATCTTGTAAGCTTTTCAGGCTATTTTTGGAGAAAAAGTTCAAGATAATAAAAGTTCAAGATAATAGGGGTATAAGGCTTAAAAATCTTGCATTCCCAATCTTGCATTTTCAATTTATTGGAGTTCAAAAAAATGAAAATAATAAAGCTAAAACTGTTCCCTAGCAAAGGACTTTTTTAACAATAAGCCCTAAATTAAATAAGCCCCAAATTAAATATGATTGCAATATAAAGCCGTAGCAATGTTCCTCAAGTGAGATCTGGTGAACAAAGCACAATTCTCAAACCAAAACTCAAATCAGGGTCTGGAATCCTTTTGCTTCAGAATAAGGTTGTTGAATTTTTATTTTTTGTCCGCCAATAGTTGCAATATTTTTTCTTCAATAATTCTACTAATGACTTTGTTTCCTTGTAGATTTAAGTGGATATGGTCGTGATACAGAGATTTTGTATCCACAATTGAATTAAATATTGGCAGAAAATCTATATATTGGATATTTTGAGCTTTGGTAAATTCAGTTAGGCGATCGCGAGCTTTGATTTCGTAGTCGCGGGGACCGGGTTCACCCAATTCCCGTAATAAAGGGGTCATGAGCAATAAAAAATTAATTTGGGAGTTATCAGTAATTTGTTTGATTTTACTAATTGCTTCTAGATTTACCCCAACCCTATCGCCACCCTCTTGCTGAATCGCTTGTAGCTCTGGTATGGGCTTTTGCTGTACCAAATAACGGTTGATAATTTCTGCGACCGCTAATAGTGGTTTTTTATCTGGATAATTGCGATCCTGTCCTACAGGTAGTGAGGTAGGGGCTGTAGCAAATAAGTCGTCAGTATTAATTAATAAGATTACGGTTTGGGCGTTAAAGTTACCAAATGTTTGTAAGTAAGCCAATTCGTTTCTTGGACCCCAAGAATTAGCGGAAGCATTCAACACTTCAAAATGTTTGTAATTAGCAATTTCCTTTGCTTTTAAAGAATCCACCATCAGATTAGAAATAGTATTTTCTTGGTCTGTCCACCAACCACCATTTGCAATAGAGTCTCCTAGTAATAGCAAACGCAGAGTTAATTGTGGTGGTTTTTTATCTATGGATCTACCGCGCATAGAATATTGATTAATTTCAATGCGATTTCCAAAACGTCGAGTCTTTTGATTTGGTGCTAATAAATAACCAATTCGAGTATCACCAATGTATATTAAAGGATTACCAAAACCAAATATTAGTCTTAGTCCTACTTCCAATATTAGAAATAATCCGGCGATTGCAAACAATATTAGTAGTCCTATCTTCACCTTGGTACACCTAGGGAATATTGTAGAGCAATAAATTATACTCGCATTTGCTTAAAGTGTCTTAGACCTCTCCGGAAATTAAATATGTATAACCCAAAATCCTTGTAGAGATGTAGCATACTACGTCTCTACATTCTTTTCCGGAGATGTCTCTTGAGAAAAACAGTAGGAAACGAATCGATTAATTCGCGAAAAATATTTATAAATTGTTATACAGAAGAATTTAGGAAAGGAACTAAGAGTGGAATGCTCTTGATAGAGGCTCTTAGGTTATTAAAAGCATATATCGTTTTTTTAATACCTCGCTCCTCTGATGTCATATCAAAAGGATAAAACTGTTCTATATTTTTGGATTTCCCCTCGCAACAACTCCCACACCTCCCACACTCATTCTTAAATGCGATCGCCTTATGGAGTCTAACCTTGATTTGTAAAACTTCTCCAAATACCAAATACTACAAAACATTGTGGAGACGTAGCACCAGATGTCTTATACTACGTCTCCACAATGTTCGAAAAAACAACTAAGAAAATAAACACAGACAAACAGACTAAAGAGAACCCCCTGCGATCTCTTCCCTACAAATATTTTGTTGTGAAGAGCGAAGTTCGCTATCGTAGCTGGAATCTTGAGTACCAAGTAACTTATCCCAGAATGTGAAATACAGCCCGTAATGCACTTTATACTTACGGTGGTGCAATGAGTGATGGGTTGGTCCAATAAACCATTTCCCAAGCCAATTAGGAGGAAATGACGGATTAAATAAGCGAATTCCTAAATGGTTTAATACCGCCCATACGCTCATTGTTAACAGCGCAGCAATTAAAGGAATAAAATTTAGTGGTAAGACAAAGACTATAACAATAAAAAAAATTCCTTGTATAAATGCCTCAGGAAGATCGAAAGCAAATGATGTCCACGGTGTTACTTCCTTGGAAGCATGATGACCGTAATGCATCCACTTAAATAGCCGGGGATGATGAAAAATCCGATGTATAAAGTAAAAATAAGTATCTTGAAGAATAAGAACTATTAGAAAACTTATCCCTAAGTACCATAATCCATATTTGTCTATGGAACTGTACAAGAGTGTCTTTCCTGCATCGTATTCTAGCATGATAAATGCTGCACACAAAGCAAATACAACTCCAGAGATAACTGATAATTTGATATCCTTTCTCATGGAACGGGATGTTCGCGTTTTAGTATATAATTTCCGTGTTTCAGAGAATTTACTTGTAATGGAGTAAAAAAATAAGTATATTCCCCCAGCAAGAATAAAATATCGACTAAGAATAATTCCAAAGAAAGCAAGCCAATAATATAAAAGCTTGTTTTCAGTTAATAAAAGATTCTGTAGCAATTTAGTTAATTCCTATAATTAGGTTTTTGTTTATCATTTGTAAATTTTGGTCTTTCCCACCCCTTGAGGTAGAGACCCCGAGGTGGGAAGTTTTTGTCCCTCTTAATTTGCGATCGCAAATAATTTGTTTATCATCAAAACTCCTTCCAAGCTTTATTTTTGTAACCATATTGAAAAACTTCAGGATGTATGATTTCTGCCAATATCTCCAATGATTCTATCAATCTTGGTCCGGGACGATTAAAATAAGAATCCCCATCGGTAATGTATACTCTGCCACTTTTTACAGCGTGTAGTTCTTTCCATGTAGGTATTTTGCTTAATAACTCAGCTTCTTTGTGGGTTCGATTCAGATCGAAACCACAAGGCATAAATACAATTACATCAGGGTTCTTTTCCAAAAGATTCTCCCAATTTATTTTTCCAGAAGATTGACCATTTTGAGCAAATAAGGGTTTTCCTCCAGCGATGGTAACTAATTCCGGGATCCAATTGGCTGCGATCATTAATGGGTCTGTCCATTCAATACAAGCAACTGTTGGTAATAACTTATTTGGGCTGATTCCTTGAGTTTTATTCGCAACGATTTTGACTCTAGCTTCCAAATTTTCTAGTAGTTGTCGCGAGTCCATATCGAAAACACTTCCCACTCGCTCAATGTCAGTCCATACATCTTTAAGTACTTTGGGTTGTAACGAGATGACTTCAACGGAATTTTGGGCGAGTTGAGTAAGTACTTTTTCTACTTCAGAAAGACTGACAGCACAAACATCGCATTGATCCTGAGTTACAATATGCGTTGGTTTTAATCTTTCGATGACATCTGTCTTAACTTCATAAATACTAAGTGCCGATTGTAGTAAATTATTCACTTCACTATGAATTTCACTACTACTAACATCAGTATTTAAACGAGCAGAAGTACAAATTGGGCGATCTATAATTTCTGGTGGATAATCGCACTCATGGGAACGCCCTACAATTTTGCTTTTCAGACCTAATGCAGCTAGAATCTCGGTTGCACTGGGAATGAGGGAGATGATTCTGGTGTTGCTGTCTTCCATTAGTCGACCACCTTATTTTATTTGTTAAATTTTATTTGTTCAATTTTAATTGTGGCAAAATTCTGTGGAATAGGTTATCCTTCCGTGGTTGAAGCTATAAAAAATAAAACAAGAAAATCAAGAAAATATCGGATGCTAATAAGTAAGTTGGTTGGGCTGTTTTCTTTTGTCCATTTGTCTTGTCCCTTTATATATTCATTGTCTGGAACTCTGGATGTACAAGATTTGTCTGCTGAAATTATAGGTAGATAATTTATCAATGTTTTAGATGATGCCATCTTTACTCGTCAGGTGGCTCTATTGGTGGTTTTCATGATAGGTGAATCGTTTGAAGTTATTTTGTTATTTAACAAATCGCAAGAAGTTGAGCAGGATAAGGACTACAGTGACGATGTTTGTCCTGAAAGTTCACTGCTCGAGGAAAAATTGACGAAACAGCAGGAGATTCACCACCATAATAGGAGTCATTTAGCTAAATTACTCCAACCAGAAGCTTTTAACAGTGAATTTGCCTCTCAATTCCAGTTTAATGTAAGTTCATATGAAAACCCACAAGCTGTTTTAGATTTTTTTCAATCAAATGTTTTTAAATCAAAACAAACAGAAATTTTATTGTGGGAAAATTTTATACCAATACAAGAAAATTTAGAAATCATCTCCCAAATCTCCGATCAATTTCCCCATGTAGCAATAATAGCGGTGGGTGAAGCAGAGGAAGAGCTAGCTATTTTGCAAGTGTTGCAGCTAGGAGTACAAGATTACTTAGATTGGAGCGAGCTTACACCTAAAATATTTCGACGAAGTGTATTAAAGGGGATCAGTCGTCAGCAAAAACTTAACCAGAGACAAAAATTAATCGGTAATATCAAATCAGATTCAAACAATAACGAAGAGGTATATATTAATATTTTCAATCGTAATAAAAACGATCAATTTGTAAGTCATCAAATTACAAATCGTCAAATTACAAATAAAGAACGACCAATTAAATGGTATGACCTTTCAAATATTACCTTTGACGGCTTAATTATACTTAGTAGTAATATCATAGTTAATGCAAATCAAGTTTTTGCTTCCATGCTTGGACAGACCATTGACGATTTAATTGGTGCAAACTGCTTCGATTTAGTCGCAAAAGAATCGCAAAAATTATTCTGGGATCGTATAGTATCAAATTATTCAACCCCCTGGGAAACTAGTTTCGTAACCAAAGAAGGTACTAGCTTGTGTGTAGAAGTACAAATAAAACTTATTGATGATTCCCAAAAAGACTTAAAATTACTGGCACTTGGAGATATTACCCTACGCAAACAAGCAGAAGCTGACTTACAAAGACGTGAAAATTCACTACGTAAACAAAGCCAAACATTAGTACAACTTGCTAAAAGTAAAACTTTGTTGCAACAAGGAAATTTAAATGTTGCTCTTAGGGAAATAACAGAAGCTGCTGCAAAAACTTTAGAAGTAGAACGAATTAGTGTTTGGTTGTACGACCAAGATAATTCAAAGCTGGAATGTGTAAATTTATATGAATTCACTAAAAATTACCATTCCTGCGGTAAGGTCTTAGAACAAGAAAATTACCCCACTTATTTTCAAGCCTTAGCTACAGAAAGAACTATTAATCTTGCTGATGCTGCAAACGACCCTAAAACAGTAGAGTTAAAATCGTCTTATTTGCAGTTGCATAATATCTATTCAATACTCCACGCACAAATTTGGTTATGGGGACGTTTGGTGGGAGTTGTATCGTACGAGCATGTAGATAAGATACGATATTGGACTTTAGAAGAAGAAAATTTTGCTGCTTCAATTGCTGATTTTGTTTCTTTAGCTATTGAAGCTAGCGATCGCGCGACAACAGAAAAAGCATTGAGACGTTCTGAAGGAAAATTACGAGCAATTTTTGAACGTTCTTCCATTGGTATTGGACTCATTGATATGAGTACCAGAATAGTTGATGCGAATCCTGCTTTATGTTTGATGTTGGGATATTCCCACGATCAGATGTATGGTAAACGTTTTACTGATTATATTTCGCCAGATGAATTAAAAAGCGATCTGGAACTTTATCAACAACTAATAGCAGGAATGTGCGATCGCTTCGAAATGGAAAGACGTTTTGTACGTCGAGATGGAAGGATAGTTTGGACTTTTTTGAGTGTGTCTTTACTTCCAAGCACTGATGCAGAATCGAAGTTATTTTTAGCAATTATCGAAGATATTACCGAACGCAAACACACCGAACTGAAATTAAGACATAGTAAGGAAGCTGCAGAAGCAGGTAGTAGAGCAAAAAGTGAATTTTTGGCTACTATGAGTCATGAGCTACGTACCCCTTTAAACGCAATCATGGGTTTGTCTCAATTGTTACTACAAAATATCATGGGCGAGCTTAATGACAAACAAAAAGAATATGTAAGTTGCATTTATACTAGCGGAGAACATTTACTAGCGTTAATTAACGATATTTTAGATTTATCCAAAGTTGAAGCGGGTAGAGAAGAATTATTACTTGCACCTTTGGTGATTCAAGACCTGTGTCAAGTTGTTATCGCCACAGTTAGCGATCGCGCTCAAGAAAAAGGTTTGGAACTAATTTTAGATATAGATCCCCAAGCGAAAATCTGCATTGCTGACGAACGTAGAATGAAGCAAATGTTACTTAATTTGCTCACCAATGCCGTTAAGTTTACATCAAAGGGTAAAATTTCACTTTTAGTGAAAAAAGTTGGTAATGGTATAAATTTCATTGTTTCTGATACTGGGATTGGAATAGATTCGAGTCAATTCAAATCATTATTTGAGCCTTTTAAACAGTTAGATAGTCGTCTGAACCGTCATTATGAGGGTACGGGTTTGGGATTAGCACTTACGCGCAAGCTAATCCAGTTACATGGAGGAGAAATCACCTTAAAATCAAAGGTAGGTAAAGGTAGCAACTTCACTTTGTTTTTACCAGATAGAAACGTTAAAGATGAATGGGGAGCAATTTTACAAAATGATTTGGAAGAAGATGGAATCGATGATATCTCTACCAATTCATTATTGAGTGCGAGAACCAAGCGTATAGCGTTAATAGAAGATGAAGTGCATACTGCAAATTTATTACAAGATTATCTACAAACCTTTGGTTATCGAGTAGAACAATTCGATCCGGTAGAAGATTGTTTTGTGAAAATCAGAAGTTATCTACCGGATTTAATTTTGTTAAGTACGGAGTTGGAAGGAGACTATAATGGTTGGGATATATTTCTTCAATTACGCCAGCATCAAAGTTTGCAAGATTTACCTATCATAATTATGACACCGATGGGACAGTCGAAGGAATATCCAGAAAGTCTGCAAAGCGATCGAGCAAAAATGAAACTTTTAGCAGAAGCAGAGGAAACAGGTAAAATCGGTTATCTGAGCAAACCAATTAGAACGGTGCAGTTAGAATCAATTTTAATGCGTTATTTGAGTTCTTCGTAGTTAGTGCTCACTGATGAAAATATGGGAAGAAATAGATATGATATCGTGTCCGGTAAAACACTTCCGATAAGGTTCGTAGTAGCGCTTTAGCGCCAATATCTTTACTATGGCGCTAAAGCGCTACTACAAACAAACAT
>NZ_JASJDK010000079.1 GCF_030065675.1 Mastigocoleus sp. MO_188.B34
AATCAAATACATTTTCTAATTCCCAAATGTAGAGACGTAAAATTTTACGTCTCTACGAGGTGTACTACACTCAACCGAAAACCGCTATAATTGCAGATATCGTTAAGTTTCTCTCTCAGCAGCGAGAAATTGATTTACCGGAAAGTTTAGGGGAGAAAATCACGCGACTAATTCATTACTTGCGTACTTCTCGTTGTTTGCTGATATTGGATAATGGAGAATCAATTTTGCAAAGTGGTTCCTCTACCGGTAATTACCGCGAAGGTTATGGTGGTTATGGGGAGTTATTTCGCCGAATAGGAGAATCTCAACATCAAAGTTGTTTGATTTTAACAAGTCGAGAGCAATTTAAAGAGGTACGACGCTTAGCAGGAGAAAGCTTACCTGTAAGGGTTTGGGAGTTAAAAGGTTTAGAGAAAGCAACGGAAATTTTGACCGCGAGGGGTATAAGTGGTTCTCCAAAAGATATAGAAGAATTGATCGATCGCTACCAAGGTAATCCTTTAGCTTTGCAAATTGTACCAGCAACAATCGATAAACTTTTTAATGGCGATGTTAAAGCTTTTTTGGCTAGTGGGATAACTGTTTTTGAGGATATTTACGATTTGTTAACCCAGCAGTTCGAACGGTTGTCGGAGCTGGAAAAATCTTTGATGTATTGGTTGGCGATTAACCGTAAAGCTGTATGGGAAACTGAGTTAGCTGAGGATGTATTAGGTTTATCCCTCCGTCAGATTCGAGAAGGTTTGGATTCTTTATTACGACGTTGTTTGATTCAATCAACTTGTGAAGGTTTAACGCTGCAAAATGTGGTAATGGAATATGTCACTGAAATTTTTATTAACAAAATTATTGATGAGTTAAATACTTGCGAATTGCATTTATTAAGAACTCATGCCATTATCAAAGCCTCAGCACCAGATTATTTAAGAGAACATCAAAAGCGGATATTATTACAAGCAGTAGCCGAACACTTGTGCAAAAATCATACTAAAAGAGTTATAGAACAGAAATTTCGCCTCATTGTTCAAAAATTAAAAGCAGAGGAATTACAACTTCCTGTGGGATATGCGGGGGGAAATCTTATAAATCTTTTAATCCAACTGCAAGTAAATTTAACCGGTTACGATTTTTCTCGTCTTCCCATTTCCCAAGCTTATTTACAGGGGGTGGAATTACAACAAGTAAATTTTAACGATTGCAGTTTTAATAAAACTGTATTTTCCCAATCTTTAGGTAGTATCTTTAGCGTTGCATTCAGTCCCGACCAAAAAATACTTGCAACAGGGGGAATGGATGGACAAATTCGCCTTTGGGATATAGCAGATGGCAGACAAATATTAGCATGGCAAGCCCATGGTGATTGGATTAGATGTGTGGCTTTTAGCCCCGATGGTAACCTAATAGCTAGTTGTGGGAACGATCGCGCGGTAAAAATTTGGGATTCTCAAACAGCCAAATGTTTAAAAATATTTCGGGGACATACTGATTGGGTGTGGTCAGTTTACTTTGTCTGGGGTAAACGCTTGGTAGTTAGTGCAAGTAGCGATCGCACCGCAAAAATTTGGAGTCTCGATTTAGGAGCTTGTGTTTATACATTCCAGGAACCAGATCGAGAAGTTTGGTCGGTTGCTTTTAGTAATGATGGTAAAACTTTGGCTACAGGTAGCGCGGACTCAGTAAAATTATGGAATATTTGGACAAATCAATGTTTGAAAACCTTTGATGAAAATTCCAAGCGGATTCGGACTTTAGCTTTTAGCCCTGACTGTAAAACTTTGGTGGGAAGTAGCGATAATCAAAGTATCAAAACTTGGGATGTGAAAACGGGTGAATGTTTGCAGAGTGTGAAAACTGCACCAACTGGAGCTATTTGGGCTGTAAAATTTAGTCCGGGTGGGGACACCGTCATCAGTTGTGGTACAGATAAAATTCAACTTTGGAATTTGGAAAGTTGGGAACCGCAAATAACTTTACATGAACCCCACCATCGCATTCGTTCCTTGGCTTACAGCCCTGACAAAAAAATTATTGCTGTGGGTAGCGATGACCAGTTAGTCAGATTGTGGGATACTCAAACTGGTGAGGCTATTAAAACTTTCCAAGGTTATAGCAATCGAATTTGGACTTTAGCTGTGAGTCCAGTTGCTAAGTTATCAAAGAATGTAGAGACGCGATACATCGCTTCTACACAAAATGAAGAAATTATTTGTCTTGCTAGTGGTAGCGATGATGGGAATATCAGGCTATGGGATGCGGCGACGGGTAAATGCTATAAAACTTTGTCGGGACACCAGGGGAGAATTCGTCATATTAGCTTTAGTCCTGATGGAAAAATATTAGCAAGTGCGAGTCACGATCGCACAATTAAACTTTGGGATGTAAATACGGGAGAATGTTTGACAACGTGGCGCGGTCATACGGATTGGGTATGGTCAGTTATATTTACCCAGAATAATCATACATTAGTTAGTGCCAGCGATGACCATACCGTTTTAGTATGGGATACTCGTACTAATCAATCTCGAATTTTAGATAATTTAGAAACAGAATGGATGTGGGCGATCGCATCTCATCCGCATCGAAATATTTTAGCGACAGCAGGTAACAGTCAGGTGATTAGCTGTTGGAACATCGATACTGGGGAATGTTTAAGTAGTTTAAAAGGACATACCCACCGTATCCGAGCTATTGCTTTTAATAGTTCTGGTAAATTCCTAGCTAGCAGCAGCGACGATTTCAGTCTGAAACTGTGGGATGTCGAAACACAAACATGCTTAAAAACATTTCCCGGACACACGGGAGAAATTCGCGCCGTTACTTTTATTCCCCCGTCTTCCAGCACACCAGAATTTCTGGTTAGTGCGAGTGACGATCGCACCATTAGGTTATGGAATATCTCTACGGGAAATTGTTTCAAAATTTTAATCGGTCATAGCGATCAGCGCAGGCATGCGGCTGATCGCATTTGGTCAATTTGTTATAGTCCTCAACTCAACCTCTTATTTAGTTGTAGTGAAGATGAAACCATCAAATGCTGGGATGTTTCTACTTTTGAGTGTGTTAAAACCTTAAGAATTCCTAAACTTTACCAAGGGATGACTGTCGAAGGTGTTTCTGGTTTAACTGAAGCGACGCTGACAACATTAAAGGTACTGGGTGCGACTGAAAGTACAGCACACTTTAACTAATGAATTGACGAATTTAACTATCTAATTCAAATATCTAATATTAATGTTTGAAAATATAACAAAAATTTTAGTGAGAAATAAGTTCAATTTGCTTATATGTTGCTTATATTATAGTGCGATCGCCTTACTCAGGGAAGGCGATAGTTCAGCGTATTTGCAAGCAGATTGCAGGCATCAAGCAGAACGCACAATTTTAGGCAAAGGTAAATTTTCATCTTCACCTAATTTAAGCAAAGCAAGTTCTTCAGGTTTTGCCATTTGAATAGTTTTTAAAACGGTGAGACTTTTATCAAGCAACTCATCCACATCTATCCCACTATAAACCTCTGGATAACGTCGCAGACGATTATTCCCTTCTCCCAATAAAATCGCCGCACCCCGCCAGTTTTGATTACCAAAATGATACAGTCCAACAGCAATTTGCAAGACACCTTGATAAAAAGTCTTATCAGGCTCACTAGCCTCCATCCACAGGGCTTCTAATGTATCGTGACAGGCATAGAACTGTCCAGAATTGAACTGTTCTACGCCTTCCCAAAATGCTTTAGGTATAACTTCCATTATTAACCCATAGTATCCCGAACTTCTTTAATAGTTTCGAGGGAAATGTCTTGTTGCTCGCCAGCAAATTCGTTATCTGGAGTTAAAAACAACATACAGTGACATTCCTTACGTTCGCGCATGGGGACACAAGGACAATTCCAAAACGTAGCACTTACTTCAGCTTCTTTATCTTCGTAGTGACGACAAGGACACAAAGGCGCACCTAAATCATCTTTATGTTTGGCAAGTCCTTCAATTACGACAGCAGTTACAGAAGGTTCGGCACAGAAGTAGGTTCCAGTTCGCTTGGCATATTGCTCGGAAAAATGCCGCATTGCCTCTAAATTTTTATCTGTTGATTTAGTGTTAACTTCTGATGTCATTATTTAATCGGCACTCATAATCTAAATATTTCTTTGCATTGTACCGCAGCCTTGGTGGAGTATTACTAGGGAGATTTCCCCGTTTATCCATTTCTAATTCCAATACTGCTTCATCTAAACTCTTATGTGTTATTTTTTACCTATGTGATAGTACTTTGCAAGTAGATGGGGTACATTTCTTCTGCTCCCTGCTTCCCTGCGTTATTTAAAGATATTAGTGTACTTCACTTAAATCAAATCGGCTGTATGATTGTAATCTCATAGTCCCATAGCTTGATGATTAACCCGGAACTTTCTAATTCAATACTTCCATAGTTTATTTAACTTAATATATACAAACTCAACAGATAGGGAAAATATTTATACTCTTCTAAAAATATTTTTTTCGTATTAGATATATTTTACGAATTATAGCTTTCATGGTCTTGAAGGACAGAATAATTATCCATAGCGGTGAAAGTTATCTTTAATTATTAGTTATAACTAATATATATTTTGTAACCTTGATATTTACGAATAATATAGGTGATGTGATGGTATAGCGATTCGACGATTAGATATAATCTTTTACGAGTAATCTCATTAATATAATTTTTCCTTGAATTACTCGATATTACATGCATGTGTCCATGCATGATTTCAGTTTAATTAATTTTAATCTAATCTTACAATTTGGGGATTTTTCATCCTACAAATCATGTGAGAAATAATTATCTGAAAAAATATCAATTGTTTCAATTCAGAAATATATGTGTTTCAAGCATTTTTATTGCCCTACAGGAATAATATTTATCAATATCAAAATTTATTTTATTGTATTAGCAGAAAATAAAGTTAAAAGCTTGTTTATATGACTATTGGAACGCATGTATGTAAAAATATGTTTGCTGACATTTATATATTTGCGAAAAATTTTTGGATAGACACAATAGCTGAAAACATGTTTGCTATTTTGCTAAATTTTAGAAAAATTTACAACACAGACAAATTTGGTGGCAAAATACTTCCAAGTATAATGTGTTTTTTTGCTATTGACTCATTCGCAATGGGGTTTTAAGTTTTAAGCAATATCTTGTTGTCAAATAATCAATCCATTGTTACATCTGTAACAGTCTTCCTAAAAAACGAAAAATTATATGACCGCAGTTATGCAAGCAGGTGATAAATCACAGCAAAGTCCCAATATCCAAAAGGCTACTTTGCGTGCTTCTGAACGCTTAAAAAATGTTAATAGAAATGAGATTTTACTGTTGCTTAATCAGTATGGAATCTTACCACAGTTTGTACGGGAAATTATGATAGACTGTGCGATCGCAGAGATTGCGATCGCAGAAGATGAAGCCCTAGGAGCATATAAAAAATTCTATCAACAACATCAGCTAGATTCAGAGGAAGATCTACAAGCATGGCTTAATGCGCGGGGAATATCGCGCGAACAATTAGAGTATATTGCAACTAGGGGTCTAAAACTGGCAAAATTTCAAGAACAGACTTGGGGAAATAAATTAGAATCTTATTTCCTGGGACGCAAACAAAAACTGGACAGGGTCGTATATTCTCTAATTCGAGTTAAAGACCCCTATCTTGCCCAAGAACTTTATTTTCGCGTCCAGGAGGGGGAACAATCTTTTAGTGAAATTGCTCGAGAATATTCCGAAGGACCAGAAGCAGAAACAGGAGGTTTACTCGGTCCAGTTGACTTGGGGGTACCCCATCCAGCCCTTGCAAAAATGCTTCTTAGGAGCAAGCCAGGAGAACTTTTAGCACCCACTCGTTTGGGTGATTGGGTAGTCGTTGTCAGATTAGAAAAATATTTGCCAGCCCAATTAGATGAAGTAATGCGGCAAAGATTGCTGAGTGAATTATTCGACCAATGGGTCAGAACTGAGGGGTCATCGGTAATCCAAGAACAATTATCATCAAATACTAACGAATTAAAGCAAGAAGGAACGGAAGGGGAGCAAGAGACAGCAGTCCGAAAATAGGACTATAATATGCCGGCTTCCCAATTTTTATTTACTGATGTTGGTAGAAAATATGTTGGCAGAGAAAATAGTAGCGGTAACTAAATGAGCTATACAGCAATCAACATTGAGGAATTTCTGGCGACGATTGCGCCTTTTAACCAACTGTCGCCTACAGAACTAAAAAATGTAACACAACAAACGCAGCTATTTCGTTACCGTATTGGTCAGGCGATTCTGACGCGAGAAAAAATGCCTGCCCAGATTCATGTTTTGTTTGAGGGTAAGGCGCGTTTGTTGGGGTATGACCCCAAAACTAATAATCCAGTAACTTTAAAGCTACTCAAGCCGGGAGAAATCCTTGGTTGGGTCGGGTTAATACGTAATATTGCTTGTGAAACTGCAATTGCTTCAAGCGAAGTCATCTGTGTAACGATTCCGGCAATCAATTTTTTAACAATCCTACGAAATGAGCCAGCTGTTGCATCATATTTTCACGAACAAGCATCATTAATAGAAATTTTTGAGGTTTTGGGTGCCCAGCTACAACAACAGGCTGATAATCATTTAATTATGCGTTCTTCAGGAGCAAATAATTTAAAGGATTTAGCACTTCAAGCATCTGAAAATATTGAAGTAGTTCATGATTTCACTGCTATTGATAGTCGGACCATGAGTCCCGAACGAGTATGGTTAGTCGGCGGTGGTGCAGTTTCCAAAGAATTAATCGGAACTCGTTTTTATGGTCGCGAAGATCATCGGTCACAATTACCAACAGGAAGTCAACCACGTTTGCTGGGATTTCCGACTAACATTTTTGTTCGAGACACAGAAAAAATTCCGGTGGAAGGACAAGTTGGGTTAAAAGCTCCATCCAATGATGAGCTTCCTCCCACAAGTATTGAGATCCCTTACGCTCCTGAAGATATTCCAGAATCAGAAGATGCTTTTGATTCTGGGAATTTTGGCAATAAGCAATATCCTTACATTCGCGGTCGCGGTGGAGTAGATGCTGTTCTTGCTTGTTTCGGAATGTTGAGCAAGTATTTGGACATACCTTTCCGAAGAGAAGTAGTACGCAAGGTCTTGGTTAGCCAAGAGCAACGCTCTGGGGCGCTTTCATTGCAACATTGTGGAGCTGTTGGCGAACTCGTAGGTTTAAAAGCCCAACTGCTCGGTGTCCCTCCCAAAGCTGTTGGTAGGCTTGAAGGACCAGCTATTGTACAATGGCAAGGCAGTTTTGCTTTATTGTATGAGGTTAGTCCAAAGAAAATCATATTAGCAGTTCCGGAAGTCGGCATTCTCAAGGAAAGAAGTGAGAATGTGGCACAGATAATGGCTCAATCTGTTCCAACTGAACAAGGTCAAGAACAGGTAAATGCTATTCCAGTTTTACTCCTAAAACCCAGCAGGGATACCCCACAGAAAAACTTTGGACTGAGTTGGTTTTTACCTTCTCTGATCAAATATCGGCGAGTATTATTAGAAGTTTTCATCGCTTCTTTCTTTGTTCAACTGTTTGGTTTGGCAAATCCATTAATGACCCAAATCATCATTGACAAAGTATTAAATCAAAATAGTCCCAATACTTTACAAGTTCTGGGCTTTTTCCTGTTAGTAGTTGCTTTATTTGAAGCGGTGCTTACAAGTATTCGTACTTACTTGTTTGTTGATACTACTAATCGCATTGATATGGCGCTGGGGTCAGAAATTATTGATCATTTATTACGTCTACCACTCCGTTACTTTGAAAAACGTCCCGTAGGGGAACTTTCCACAAGGGTAAACGAGTTAGAGAAAATTCGACAATTTCTCACCGGTACTGCATTAACAGTGGTGTTAGATGCCGTTTTCTCCGTCATCTACATTGTGGTAATGTTTATCTACAGCTGGATCCTGGCATTGGTGGCATTATCAACATTGCCCTTCTTCGCTTTGTTGACATTTATTTTTTCACCGATTGTTAGAAGACAACTGCGAACCAAAGCCGAACGAAATGCCGAAGCCCAATCCCATTTAGTTGAGGTATTATCAGGTATTCAGACAGTTAAAGCCCAGAACATTGAATTGCGATCGCGTTGGAAATGGCAAGAACGTTATGCTCGCTATGTAAGTGCCGGTTTTAAAACTGTTTTAACTTCTACGGCTGCGAGTTCATCGAGTGGCTTTCTCAATAAACTTTCTGGTTTGTTGGTTTTGTGGGCGGGAGCACATTTAGTACTCCAACAAGAACTGACCCTAGGACAATTAATTGCTTTCCGGATTATCGCCGGTTACGTAACTACGCCACTATTGCGCCTCACCCAACTGTGGCAAAACTTCCAAGAAACAGCTCTATCTTTAGAAAGATTAAGTGATATTGTAGATAGCCCCCAAGAAGCGACAGAAGAGGATAGGGGTAATATCCCAATGCCATCACTTCAGGGAGCTGTTAAATATGAAAATGTTTCCTTCCGTTTTAAAACCAGTGGTCCTTTACAACTGGATAATGTAAGTCTTGAATTTCCTCCTGGAGTATTTGTAGGGATTGTGGGTCAAAGTGGTTCCGGTAAAAGTACCATGATGAAACTGTTACCGCGCCTATATCCACTAGAATCAGGACGGATATTAATTGACGGTTACGACATTAATAAGGTCGAACTTTATTCTCTAAGGCAACAAATCGGGATTGTGCCCCAAGACACATTACTATTTGAAGGTTCCGTACAAGAAAATATAGCCCTTAATCATCCCGATGCTACACCAGAAGAAATAATCGAAGCTGCAAAAATCGCTGCTGCCCACGATTTTGTCATGAACTTACCTAACGGTTACAATACAAGAGTGGGAGAACGGGGTAGTGCTCTATCTGGCGGACAGCGACAGCGAATAGCTTTAGCCCGGACTGTTTTACAAAATCCCCGCCTGTTGATCCTTGATGAAGCAACTAGTGCTCTGGACTACGAATCAGAACGGCAAGTTTGCTTAAATTTAGCAGAAGCATTTTCTGAACGTACTGTCTTCTTCATTACCCATCGCCTCAGCACTATCCGCAATGCCGATACCATCTTGATGATGGACAAAGGCTCAGTAGTTGAACAAGGTACTCACAGCGAATTGATGGCACTCCGAGGAAGATATTATTGCCTTTATCAACAACAAGACGCCCAACTTTAATAGAGTTTCTGTGTCTATAAAACTAAATTTTTGGATTTTGATTTTTATTTTCTGTTAATTGTATTTCCATACATTCAATCAATTGTCGATTTTGAATCTTAGCTCCTCTCTCCTGACTCTAAAAAATCATGACTCAACTTAACGGTAAAAACTTCCAAAATTCTTTGACTTCTAAGCGGGTTGAAAAACCAGCACAAGATGCATCTCAAGGAAAAAATGGTAGGGAAAGACCTCCCGAGTTCGATCAACCAGTAATGCTTAAGCGTTCTCCGATGCTATCGAGAGCAGTACTCTGGTCTTTGATTGGGTTCACAAGTTTTACAGTTATTTGGGCTGCTGTTGCGAGAATAGAGGAAGCCATACCCGCTCAGGGAAAATTAGAACCGAAAGACGCTGTTAAGGAAGTACAGGTACCAGTAACCGGGGTCGTCAAACAAGTATTTGTAAAAGACGGTCAGCAGGTGAAGAAGGGAGATTTGATGATGGTGCTCGATCCCACTTCTGTAACCGCACAACTCATTTCTCAAAGAAAAATCCGTAATGCTTTGATTCGGGAGAACCAATTTTATTACAACGTTCTTAGAGGTGGAGCTAATTTTTCTGTCTCTAATTTAAAAATACCCCAAGAATTAGCAAAGTTAGCAAAAAGTCGTACCACCTTAGAAGCGGAAAATCGTCTTTACAGAGCACAATTAACAGGTAATGCAAAACAAGCTAACCTAAACGCCGAACAAGAGATGCGTTTGCGTTCTTCCCAAGAAGAACTTCGAAGTAGAGCCGCAGCAATTAGATTAGAAGCAGATCAGCTTAAGCATCAACTAGCACAAAATCGCGCACGTTTAAGTAATGCAAAAAGTATTCTTGCAATTAACCAAGGTATTCTCAGCGATTTAGAACCATTATTCAAAGAAGGTGCGATCGCAAAATTACAATATCGCCAACAGCAACAAGAAGTTAGCAACACTCAAACTCAAGTACTCGAACTCACAGAAGAAGTACAACGTTTAAGATTGGCAATATCGCAATCCGAACAACGTCTAAAAAATACCATTTCCGGTTCTTACCAAGATATTTTGGGTAAGATAGCAGACAATGAAAAACGTATTGCTGAAATTGATAGTCAGTTAAATAAAGTTGTAGTTGACAATCAAAATCGAATTGCTGAGATTGAATCTCAAATTAGTCAAGCTCAAGTAACCTTGAAGTATCAAGAGGTTCGCGCCCCAGATAGTGGTACAATTTTTGATTTAAAAGCTTCCAAAGGATTTGTTACCAATCCTAGTGAGCCAGTTGTTAAAGTTGTACCAGACCAAACACTTGTAGCACAAGTATTCTTAACCAATAAAGATATTGGTTTCGTTAAAGAAGGAATGGATGTAGATGTCAGATTTACATCTTATAATTTCAGTGAATTTGGTGATATTAAAGGTAAGCTAATATCCGTTGGTAAAGATGCTCTTCCTCCGGACGAAACCCGTCCCTATTATACTTTTCCAGCAAGAGTTCGCTTAAATGAGCAGACATTGACAAATAATGGTAGAAGATTACCTCTACAATCTGGTATGGAAGTTCAAGCAAATATCAGGGTTAGAGATAGAACCATATTGAGCATATTTACAGATAAATTCTTTGAACAAGTAGAGTCTTTGAAATTCGTCAGATAAGTTTAATTTTTTCCAGCGTTTTAATTTTTTAAAGCTATTTTTGAAGAATTTCCAATTTCAAAATCTCTACATTAATAAAGTCTTGAGTCTCCCCCGAATGGGGGAGAAGAATTTAGCATCGCTACGGAGTCATTCGTTAACGAACTATCAATAATTAAACTTATAAAGTTCAGAGATTTACAAATTATTTTCATTCCACAAGCAATGCAAAATTGTTAGCCAGTAATTGCGGACAGAAGATTTAGATTCTTTGTATTAATGAACCACATCTTTGGATTGATAAATTGGATTGAGAAGTAAGGTAATTACTCAATCGTTTTCTGCACGAATACTACCATCAGGCATTATCGTATTACCAAAAGTAACTTTTGCAAGAATTGCACCCTCCAAATTTGCTCCACTTAAATTAGCTTCTTGCAGGTTTGCATCTCTCAAATCAACCCCTTGTAAGTTTGCTCCTATTAGACTGGCTTTATAAAAACTGTTACTTTCAAAGGTCGCTTCTCTTAGATCGACTTCCGTTAAATTTGCACAATTAAAACTAGACCAGCGCAAATTAGCCCCTCTGAAATCTGCTCCGGTCAAATCAGCACTATCCAGACAAGAATCTGTTAATTTTGCATGACGTAAAATTACACCTCTTAAAATAGCACGAGCTAGATCGAATTCTTCTAACTTAATGTCACTTAAATCAGCACCAGAGAGATTTATACCATATAAATCAAATTCACTGATTTTTATACCAACGAATTTACGTTCTCCGGTTGCATAAGAATTGAGTAGTTGTTTCTTATTCATAGCCATTTTATACTTGCTCAAATTTTACAAACCTACTACTTACTACCGATAGAAAATTATTATTCGATTTATCTTTTTATCTTCATTATTAGTCTTGTATATTTCGGAAAAACAACTCAAATCACTGCAAAATTTATGTAACTTAAATTTAGTTAATTTAAGTTAATTTAATCGCTGGATTAAGATGTGATTTCCAATGCTTATATATTTTGAAAATAACTAAATTAATGTAAGAAAAAACACTCTATCACTGTTATTGCTTAGGAGATATACTGAGATAAAAAGCATAAAATAATTTTTACACCTGACTACTGTCATCTCTGCAAAAAAATTTTCAAATAAACGGTCTTAATAAAAACTCAGGAGAAAGAATGAATCACAAGATGCAAATTCGAGAACTAGCAATTGCTTTGACAGTAGAAAATATTAACTTTAGTACTCTAAATATTGATATTTTGAAAGATAGCGATATTATTCCAGAGAATTGGGAATTAACACATAAGCCAATTTACACAAATCATATGATTCAGTTAGTCTTTCAAGTCGGAGTTGCAATTGTTGCTCAAAGCAACCAAGTATTATTTACCCAAGTACTCAATAGTACAGATCCAAGACAAGTCACAGCACCACAAGTTGCCCTAAAATATATAGAAAGATTTCCAAAAAAAGAATTTCAAGCGATCGGCATTAATCCTAGCAGTTATATTGAATTCGTCTCAGATGAGGAAGCTCATAAATATATCACTCACAGTTTACTTAAATCAGGACTTGGCATAAATTTGGAACTGCACGTATGAAAGTTGCACTTCAACTAGCGCACAAGTTAGAGCGTGGTGTTTTAAACCTGGGAATTAATCAAGGAAGACTAAACTCACCAGAAAACCAATTATTGCCGATAGTATTTTTTGCTGGAAACTTTAAATTTAAATACCACATTATTGAGACAAAACAGCAAGAGCGCTTGAAAGATGTTACCCAATTAATTCAGAATTGGCAAAGCGACTTAGAAACTTTCCAAAAACTAGTGAATCAGAAATTTTTAATGAACTTATGATTCTTGAAGATTTATGATTATTAGAGATTTATGATTTTTAAATACATAAGACTACCTTTTCTAGTTAGTAAATTTTCTGCTCTCTACTCCTTTTGGAGAAAATATAACGTCCCAAATTATCTACTTACTACTACGGGTGAAATTATTACATTTGATTTATTGACAAAAATAACTATATGTGTACTAAATATTTTTAGGTTTAATACTTGATTTGTTTGGAATGAATACATCTCAAAATTATTTAACCTATTTCCTGGAATTGACCACTAAAAGTCAAGTAGTTAGGCGAAATTTACATTTGGCTAGAAACATTTTTTGTAAAGTTTCTAAAATTTGGTTAATTCACAGATTATGAAAGTAGATTATATTCACTTTTATTTAGATGACGCTCGGGTATGGCGCGATTGGTTTATTAACAGTTTAAATTTTGATTCAGCAAACAGTTTTCTAGTTCCTCTAATTCAATCAGAGCATAATTCTCATGCTCATACGGAAGTAGTTAGAAGTGGTTCTGTATGTTTTGTTTTGTCTTCACCTGTATCTGACAGAAGTCCGGTTGCAAAATTTCTTCAAAAACACCCATCTGGCGTGGCAGATGTAGCCTTTAATGTAAATAATGTAGAAGAAGCTATTACGAAAGCAAAAACAGGTGGGGCAAAAATTTTAGAACCTATACAATGGCGATATCAAGGCGACAAATATATTAAATGGAGCAAAATTTCTGCTTGGGGTGATTTGACTCATACTCTAATAGAAAGAGGAAGTTTGAAGTCGGATAGGGAAGTAAACTATTCATCAAAACAGTTTCATAATTACTATTACACTGCAGTAGATCATATTGTACTTAATATTCCTACGGGCTACTTAAAACATGCTGTAATTTGGTACGAAAAAGTTTTTGGTTTTCAACCACAGCAGACTTTTAATATTCAGACCCAACATTCTGCACTACACAGTAGAGTAATGGTTTCCTCTGATGGAGAAATACAGTTTCCTATAAACGAACCAGCGTCAAAAAATTCACAAATCCAAGAATTTCTTGATGTTAACCAAGGTCCAGGAATTCAGCATATCGCTTTGCGAACCAACAACTTAGTTGAAAGGATTAATCAATTAAGTAGTAAAGGTCTCTCCTTTTTACCAATATCACAAAATTACTACGCAGATATTCAAAAGCGAGTTGGTTTTCCCCTTTCTTCAGAAGAATTAATAGCAATTATTCAACAGCAAATTTTAGTGGATTGGGACGAAAAAAATTCCCATAAACTTTTATTACAAATTTTTACTAAACCTATTTTTGGAGAACCAACTTTCTTCTTTGAATTCATTGAACGTCGTTGCAAAGCCCAAGGTTTTGGCGAAGGTAATTTTAGAGCCTTGTTTAAAGTTATGGAAGAAGAGCAAATTAAACGAGTTTATACAAAGATTAATGGGGTACTTACAGAAGAGTAATAAGCAACAGAGCTATTTGAATAGAAATTTCTTCCTAATTTATCTTCAAAGATTATTTTGGGGAGATTTTGACTTGGGGAATTTTGAGCTTCTCTCCCTTTTTATAAAAAATTTATTTGTCATATTAGTAATTTGAAACTTATATATCAGATTTTCAAAATCTAAACGCACCTACATACAAGATATTATTCTAATAAAAATTAACTTAATAAAATTTAAATTCAAAATAGTGCTGAGAATTATAACTGATTTTGACGGTCCAATTGTTGATGTTTCTCAAAGATATTATCGGGTATATCAACTTTGTTTAGAAAAAACTCGCAATCCACAGAATCAAGTAAAAGAACTCTCCTTTTCTGAATTTTGGGCTTTAAAGCGAAGTCATATACCAGAAAAACAAATAGGTATTATTTCTGGTTTAAATGATATGCAAGCAGAAGAGTTTGCCCAACTACGCAAACAAACAGTACATACTCATCCTTACTTTCAACATGATACTCTTCAACCTGGTGCAGTAGATGCTTTGTTAAAATTTCAACAAGCTGGCTGCGATCTCGTTGTTATGACTATGCGTCGGGTCTCAGAATTAAATTATGCCTTGGTAAAAGATAACTTGGGTAGATTTTTCTCAGAAGATCGTCGCTACTGTTTAAGTGATGACTATGTAAAAACCCAAGATGTTCGTGATAAACCCTTACTAATGCAAAGAGCATTAGCTGAACTTCCCACTGCTACTGACACATGGATGATTGGGGATACAGAAGCAGATGTTGCTGCAGCTAAGAAGTACGGTATTAAAGTAATAGCTGTAGAGTCAGGAATCCGGGATCGTACCCAATTAGAGCGATATCAACCAAACTATTATTTACCTTCTTTAGCTGATGCGGTAGATTTTATTCTTAAGACTTCAGCATCATCCCTCAAGGATAATTGGATACTTGCAAAATATCCTCAACTCTCCAATCAAGAAGCATCATCAACTAGTTCCCAAACACTAATAAGCAGCAAAAAATGATGACTCGCCCCTCTGGGGCGTTTTTTTTAAGAGACCAAACCAACTTATTTAAGAAAGCTGCTAATTAACCATAAAAATATAAAAGTTAAGATCGCAGAAAACTGATTTCTCAATGTAGATAACTGAGCGATAGTTAGACTTGAAAGATCTATGAACTGCGACAAGATAGGTACAGCTATAAATGCACCTAAAAGCAAGCCAAAGACTAACCCACCCAAAGTTAATAGTATTGCCTTACCAACTTTACTTCCTTTGCGGTTAAGAAAATAAACGCTGATAGCCACTCCTGCAACTAAAATTAGCTGTAAAACAGCATCACCATTAAATAAACTAAATATACTCAAGCCCAAGTATAAAGCTGCAGGCCACAAAATATCATTCCTAGAGGGTTGGTCTAAAAAATTTTGTAACCATGCAGGTGACTTTTCACGGAGAATGGGATTTTTTTCTTTAGGTAATACTGGTATCAGGCGCTCTGGGAAACGAATGCGTTCCGGTACCTTGATTTTGCCTTCTTGCCGCATTCGCAAGCGTTCCATCAAGATTGCATCATATGCCGCTTCAATCATCTCTACATGCTTAGAGTCATCACTATGCTGTTCCAAGAGACGATTACGAATATCTTGAATTTCGTCAAAGCTAGCTTCTTCTGATACCCCAAGTTTTTCGTAGGGATTTTGTTCGCTCATGAGAATTTATTTTTATAGCCCCAATCGGCAGCAATCATTTATATAGAATAGAAACAACTTTATATTTTACATCGCCCGAAACCAGATTGTTTCGCTTGATAATTATAATTTACTGAAACACAACTGTTTTTTAATTAAGTTGCTGGAGTAGTTTTAACTATAGTTACCTTAACATATAGTTATAACTCAGTGTATACCCTCATGTCGTTTATTATTTAGGAGTTTACTCTAGGATTTAAGGTGAAAATACGTTAAAGGGAGTTTTTATCAATGAAAAAATGATATCTCTATATTTCAAAGTAAACTTTTTGAGAATACTTTGAAAGCGTTTTAATTAATAATGTCTATAATTGCTTGTGGCATTAAGCCACATATCGATTTAGAATTAAATCGTTTTCAAATGCGAAGTAACTGGAATAATTAAGTATTCTAGTTTACTAAAGTAATCGAGCTAAGGTCAAAAAAAATTTGTCTGGTAATTCGCTTCTTAAATTTAGGGACAGAATTTTAGTTTCCTTGATAGCATTACTAAGATGTTTTTTATTATCTCAATTCCCGACCTCATTCATATCCTGAGTCGAATGGAAATTGATATTTTGACCTTGTAGATTATTTCGTCCTCAAACGGAAAAGCGATTTCCGCATTTCCCCTTAAATTAATCCTATAAAAGTTCGTGAAAAGTGATGGTCATGGCTCCCGCCAAGATTCTTGTAGTTGATGACGACCCTGCTGTTCGGAACCTAATTCAACGCTTTTTGAGCAAGCAAAGTTATCAAGTAGAAGCTGCTGAAGATGGTAAGACTGCTCTTACCTTGTTTGAGCAATTTAATCCAGATTTGGTGATTCTAGATGTGAATTTACCGGATGTGATTGGATTTAATCTCTGTCAAGAGATGCAAAGCCGTAATGGTGTTTTTGTGTTGATGTTAACTAGCCGTGCAGATGAAGCTGACAAAATTCGTGGCTTCTCTAAAGGTGCTGACGACTACCTCACTAAACCTTTTGGTCTCGGTGAGTTGGAAGTTAGAGTTGCTGCTATTCTAAAACGCCAAAGGGTTGTGACAACAGCAGAACAAAAACGCTTAGTCTTTGAGAAGCTGATGATAGACCCAGTACGGCGAGAAGTCACGCTAAATAATCAACCTGTTCCTTTAACTGCTTTAGAATTTGATTTGTTGCACTTTCTCGCAAGTCATCCTGGTAGAGTCTGGCGACGTGCAGAACTAATTCAGGAAGTGTGGGACTACGAGTATGTTGGAGACCAGCGTGTAGTAGATGTACACATAGGTCAAATCCGCAAAAAAATTGAAGCAGATGCTTCGCAACCAGCGTTAATTCAAACGGTACGTGGTGTGGGATACAAATTTGAATGTCCCCCTCAAGTACAGCAACCCGAGCCCTCGGTAGTTTAGTTTAATTCCTCACACATGGAACTTGGGTCCAAACTCAAGCTAAAAATTTTTATTCCTTGGCGATGGTATTAACAAGTGGCTGTCACAACTCGCTCATCCCCAACGACGAGATTTTGCATCGACATGTTGAGACAGGGCGCAGAAGGGAAGTTTCCCGTCTATAGCTTAAGCCTAAACAAGATATACGGTATCGTTGGCAAGGTATTTGGCTATTTTAGGCGGATATATGTTCTTCCCATTTGCGTTCGTAAACGGCAAGCACACGCTTCCAAATTCTAGCCTTGACGTAGCCCTCGTAAAAAGAATTTTCCGTTTTCAGTGACAAGAAAAAACTCCTTGCAAACCAATTTTAAATAGCAGGTTATTTTAAGTTAAATAACTACCAAGCTTGCAAGTCATAACACTGACTTATTACTGTTATGTACTTAAATTAATACTTGTAATGTTTTCAAGTGCAAAATTTAAGTAAAAATTTGCACTTTCAAAATTTTTTCAATTTTTATATATTTTGATTTCTTAGCTTATCAAAACTGTACAATCATAAGAATCTTACTTATTACGAATATCAAATTATTTTTATGCCTCTGATTTTCATGGGGAATTAAAAAAAGAGGTTAGTCAGTATCCCATTGTAGTTATATAAAAGACAGTTTATATAGTCCATGCATCAGGAACGTAAGTTCAGCTGAAATTATGGGGAATGGTTCTTAAAATAAAATTTCAATGATTAGCCAAGCTAGTACATACCCCTATCTTTTACTCAGAGGTAGGAATACATAGTATTTATAAATTAGTAAGCAGTATTCCGGGGAGGATCCCAACTTTTAAAATTTGCCAATATTTAGTAGTTATTGCGTTAGCGTAGGGTGATGTTAGTCATACGCAATAATAAAATATGTTTTTAAACATTTGGGACGCTCCCCTATCCCGCAATTAATCTCTCATATAATGAAAGTTCTCTATAGGCAATTCTAGAGTTACAGATTATCAATAAGTAAGTAGGCAAGAAAAAAGTAAACTATGTAAATAAATATAAAATACTCGTATTTGGCTCGTAGTAGCGCTTTAGCGCTAAAGCGCTACTACAAACAAGTTATCTTACATCTTGCACCAACAAAAATTGATGTATCTTAATCACTCAGTATTAATAGTAAAAGCTTAATTTAGCAATAAAAAGTAAATAAAATAATGTAGCTTTATTGTGCCATTTTTAAGCTTTCCGTGGTTTATACGGTTAGGTGCAAGATCTGAGTATACAAGGGTTATAAAACAATACGGTTCAGATAAGCCTAAATTTCTTCGTAGAGACGCGACAGAGGCTAACGCCGACGCCGCAGGCTCTGTCGCGTCTCTACAGGGTTACTTGTTTAAAAAAAAAGTCTTAACTGAACTGTATTGGGTTATAAAATGTGCAAGTGAAGAGTAGTGAGATCCATCCCTGATATGATGGCGGAGGGGTAATTTGCAGAATAATTATGTTTACTCTGATGTGATAACTCAGGATAAACATAGTAGCTGCGCGTGCTTGAATGGAATAATATATAGTCTTAAGGTTGTTTATGCTCCCAAACTCTCTTTAAAACGCAGTAAAACTTGCGTCAGTTCTGAAACAATTACAGTAACATCTAGAGATTCAAGATGCTCTTAACTTGATGTAGATAATGACAAATTCAGGTAAAAAGTTGGGTCAACTTATTCCTCATAAACAACTAGAAGTACATAACCATCAAGTAAATATGGAATTTCCACAGTCGCAACAATTATTGCAACTAGTAATGGACAATATTCCCCAGTCCATATTCTGGAAAGACCGTAACGGTGTTTATCTGGGTTGCAACCGTAATTTTGCTCGCGATGCAGGTGTTGGCGAACCGGAAAATATTATTGGCAAAACAGATTACGATTTACCTTGGACATACGAGGAAACAAAATGGTACCGAGAATGCGATCAACGTGCGATCGAAGAAGGAATACCCCAACTCCATATTCATGAAACTCAGCAAAAAGGAAATGGAAAGAAATCCTGGGTAGATACCAATAAAATTCCACTACGAGACTATCAGGGTAATATAATTGGTGTCGTTGGTACTTACGAGGATATAACCGAACGCAAACAAGTTGAGGAAAGATTAAAAAAATTAAAAAACACCTTGGAAGCCAAAGTAGAAGAACGCACTACACAACTTCGTCAAGTAGAAACACGTCTTTCTCGACTTACGGATAACTTACCGGGAATGATATACCAGTTTCGCCTCGATCTGGATGGTAGCATATCATTTCCTTATATTTCCTCTGGATGTCGGGAAATTTATGAACTTGAACCGCAACAAGTACAGCAAAACTATGAGTTACTCTATAATTGCGTCCATCCAAGCGACTTCCCAGGTTTAGAAGAAAGTATTTGGACTTCTGCCCAAACACTAGAAAAATGGGAATATGAGTGGCGAATTACTACTATTTCTGGTCAACAGAAGTGGTTAAGGGGAATGTCTAAACCCGAATTACAATCAGATGGTTCTATTATTTGGGATGGTTGTATTGTTGAGATTACCAAACGTAAAAAGGCTGAAGCAGAACTCAAACAACTCAATGATAAATTAGAAGCCAGAGTAGAAGAACGCACTCTAAAACTACGCCAAAGTGAAAAAAGACTGCGAACTGTTATTTCCTATGCTCCAATTATTCTGTTTGCTTTAGATCGAAAAGGTCGCTTTACTTTTTCTGATGGTAGAGGTTTACAAGCTTTGGGACTCACATCAGGAGAAGTTATTGGGATTTCTGTTTATGAATTCTACCAAGATTTTCCTGAAATCATTGCCCAAATTGATTCAGCTTTTGCAGGGGAAGAAGTAACTGATGTTGTGGAAGTAAATGGAATATTTTTTGAAAGTCATTATTCCCCCCAGCGAAACCAAGCAGGTGAAGTTATAGGAGTTACTGGATTATCTGTAGATATTAGTGAACGTAAAAAAGTAGAAGCAGCTCTCAAAGAACAAATACAACTCTCTGTTTTTCGTGCTTCTATAAATTCCACACTGATTGCAAGTGGTAATTTACAGCATATTCTGCAACAGTGTACCGAACTAGTTGTTAAATACCTCAATGCTGCTTTTGCTCGGATTTGGACCCTCAACCCACAAGAAAATGTTTTAGAATTACAAGCTAGTGCAGGGATATATACCCATATTAATGGGTTTCACGGTCGCATACCTGTAGGTAAGTATAAAATTGGTTTAATTGCTCAAGAACGCCAGCCGCACTTAACTAATTCTGTACAAACCGACCCACGGGTTACCGATAAAAAGTGGGCAAGAGAACAATCTATGGTTGCTTTTGCAGGCTATCCTCTGATATTTAACCATAAATTGGTCGGGGTCATTGCAATGTTTACCCGTCATGAATTATCAGAATCTGTTTTAAATGAGTTATCCTTTGTTGCAAATGAAATATCTCTTGGTATCAGTCGCAAGCAAGCAGAAATTCAGTTGCATCACAAAGCAAATGAGTTAGAAAAGACTTTACATGAGTTACAACATGCTCAAGCACAGCTGATCCAAAGTGAGAAGATGTCTTCCTTGGGTCAAATGGTTGCAGGTGTTGCCCATGAAATTAATAATCCTGCTAACTTTATCTATGGTAATCTCACCCATGCAAGAGAGTATACCCGAGATTTATTGGGTCTTTTAGAACTTTATCAAAAAAAATATCCTAATCCTCCCCAAGAAATTAAACGAGAAATCGAATCTATGGAACTTGATTTTCTCGTTCAAGATTTGACAAAACTATTTCGTTCGATGGAAGAAGGTACGCGACGCATCCGAGAAATTGTAATTTCCCTGCGTAATTTTTCTCGTCTTGATGAATCTTCGTTTAAACAGGTTGATATCCATGAAGGTATTGAAAGTACATTAATGATTTTGCAAAATCGTCTTAAAGCAAAATCAAATCGTCCAGAAATTAAGGTGTTAAAAAATTATGGTGACCTTCCTCACATTGAATGTTATCCCGGTCAACTCAACCAAGTATTTATGAATATCTTGATTAATGCTATTGATTCTTTGGAGTCAGATATAGCTGATAATTACAATCATTTACCAAAATTCCCAACTCCTCAGATTCATATTCAAACTAAAATATTAAATAAAAATAGGATTTCTATTAACATTACAGACAATGGTGCTGGGATCGAACCGGAAATTTTTGCTAAGTTATTTGACCCATTCTTCACCACTAAAGATGTAGGTAAAGGTACTGGATTGGGTTTGTCAATTAGTTATCAAATCATTGTGGATAAACATGGTGGAAACTTATCGTTTCAATCAACTCTAGGAAGAGGTGCTAGCTTCATGATCGAAATACCAATAACTCATTCCTTATCTCATTTGCATTCACAATAAACCTGAGATGAGCTAAGTATAATTACAGATATTCAATACACTAAATATATTAAACTAAAGGGATTAAACTCGCTATAAGTTCTTGATTTTGTTCGTCTGTACCTATGGTGATACGTAACTTATTTTCCAGACCAGGTTGTTTAAAATAACGAATTAAAATTCCTTGGGCTTTAAGTTTTAAGTAGATATCTTCAGCATTATTTCGAGGTGGTTGAACGAGCAAAAAGTTTGTTTGGGAGTCCCAAACGCGAAAGTTTAGTTCTCTGAGTTCTGATGCTAACTTTTCCCTTGATGTTGTAATTTTTTCTATGCAAACATTCTTATAAGTTTGATCTAGCATTGCTGCAGCACCAATCGCACAGGCGATCGCATCTATGTTATAACTGTCTTTGATTTTATACAAACCTGCCAACAGTTTAGGATTTGCAATCCCAAAACCTAACCTAATTCCTGCAAGAGAATATCCTTTTGATAAAGTCCGGATTGAAATTACATTGTCAAACTCTTTAACAATGGATAATGCATCTTCCGAAGTAAAATCAACATAAGCCTCATCAACAACTAGCACACCGGAGAGGTTTGTAGCTAGCGATCGCAAATCTTCTAACGGAACTATATGTCCAGAAGGGCTATTGGGTGTAGCGATGAATGTAATAGCACCATCAGCCCGAATAATTTCTTCAACAGGTAAGCGGTAATCTTCAGGGTAGGGAATTTCAATAAATTCAGCTGGTTGCATCGATGCCAAAGTACGATAAAGTACATAAGTTGGCATGGGGTAAACTACTTTTCGTTCCACTCCAGCACAAGCGCGAATTACTAAATTTAAAACTTCATCGCTACCATTACCGACAATTATCCAATCAGGGGGAACATTTAAGACTTCACCCACAGCATTACGGAATTCATTTGCAAAAGGGTCGGAATACCTGCGTAAACGTTTCCAGTCAAAACTTTGCAACACTTTTTCTACCGCAGGTGAAGGAGGATAGGGATTTTCATTACTATTAAGCTTAATAATTTTACTCCCAGGTTTGGGTTGCTCCCCGGGAATATATCCAGTCATCGCATCAACATTAGAACGAAAAAAACTACCCATTAATTTTTCCTTTGTTTTTATTCTTTGTGGTTAATTGATAGATTACTGATGCCACAAGTCTTAGAAACGACACATGTTGCGTCTCTAGAATATGGCAAAAATAATGAATAGACAGACCTACGAAGCAAGTAAATAATTCCCAATCCCCAGTCCCCAGTCGCTAATCCCCAGTAAGACCTATTTCCCAATACAAAATTTACTAAATATGCGATCCAAAACTGATTCTGTCACCTCATCACCTGTAATTTCTCCTAAAGCTTGAATAGCACCCCGTAAATCAATTGACCAAAAATCAAAAGCTAAATGTTGTTGGGCTGTAATTTGTACCTGTTCTAAAGATTTTTTAGCTCTAACCAGTGCTGCAGCTTGTCGTTGATTAATGGCAATATCTAAGTCTGCAGCTTGTAGTTTACCTAAACCTATTTTCTCTAAAATCGCTGCTTCTAAAGCATCAATACCTTGATTTTGGGCAGCAGCTGTCATAACTCTAGAGTGTGACTCCTGAATTTGAGATTCAAGATTTATTATTTCATTTTCTGGTAACAAATCAATTTTGTTCGCTACTAAGATTACAGGACGATGTTTGATGCGATCGTAAATTTCTCCATCCGCATCTGTCCAACCAACAGAAGCATCAATAGTAAATAATACTAAATCTGCTGCTTTTGCTGCACCCTCAGAACGTTCGACACCGATTTTTTCAACTTGGTCTTCTGTATCTCTAATTCCTGCAGTATCTAGTACTTGTACTGGGATTCCACCAACAACTAACTGGGATTCCACAACATCCCGAGTAGTCCCAGGTAAATTAGTTACAATTGCTTTATCAGTGCGGCTCCAAGCATTTAACAAACTAGATTTTCCTACATTGGGGCGTCCAACAATTGCAACTCTCAACCCACTCCGCAACATTTCACCTTTGTTTGCTGTTGCTAGTAATCCGGTAATTTCAACAATAAACTTTTCGATTTGTAATAATATGTCGTCGCAATCTAAAGGCGGTAGATCGTCTTCAAAATCTACTCGGGCTTCAATCTCTGCTAAAACATCCAAACATTGGGCGCGTAATTTTCCGATAGAAACAGCTAATTTACCTTGTATACCTGCAAGCGCTGCTTGTGCTGCTTGGGGAGACTTTGCACCCACCAAATCTTTTATGCTTTCAGCTTGGGTTAAATCTAGCCTCCCATTTAAAAAGGCGCGGAGGGTAAATTCTCCAGCTTGGGCGAGCCTAGCACCATTTTCCAAGCATAGTTGCAATACTTGTTGTACCGCCATAATTCCGCCATGACAGTGAAATTCCACTATATCTTCGCGGGTATAGGAACGAGGTGCTTTCATAATCAATAAAAGTGCTTCATCCACAGTTTGTTTTGTTTGGGGATGGCGGATATAACCATAAAGAATGCGGTGAGTTTCCCAAACTTGATTTCCTGGGGTATGAAAAATAGTTTCAGCAATGTTCATTGCTTCTGAACCAGAGACGCGCACAATTCCTACACTACCTTGTTGGGGGACAACAGCTGTAGCAATGGCTGTAATAGTTCCAGTGGTGGCAAATATTTCCGACATCAGCGCCTTTAATTGAGATTAAATATTTGTAATTGATATTGGTTAGATTAACAATTTATATTGGGTTCTTTTCAGATTACTTTAGTCGATATCGGAGTTTAAGCAATAGGTAATTTATCAAATTGGAGTTGATTGCCAGAGCAAATCTGAGGTGTAACTATTAAACTTTTTCTAACTAAACCTCTTCAAACCTCCTCATTTGTTTGATATGACTAATGTACAGATTTGGATAGGTTTTTGAGTAAAGTATATGTTACCCCCAAAGAAGCGGCTAAATTCTACGGAGTTAGCATCACAACACTTAGAAGATGGGATAAAGAAGGAAGACTCGATTCAATTAGAACAGAAGGTAATCAGCGGCGATTTTGTATCCAAGAATCAACAAAACCGGAAGATAAGCCCGTTGTCTGTTATGCAAGAGTCTCTACTCATTCCCAAAGAGATGACCTTGAAAGACAGATTGAGTTTTTATGCCAGAGTTACCCGTCAAGCACCATTGTTAGTGAGGTTGGGTCAGGACTCAATTTTAAACGGAGAAAATTCATCAAAATACTGGAACAAGTATACAAGTCTGATATCTCAACACTTGTCGTCGCTTATCCCGACAGAGCAGTTAGATTTGGCTTTCCACTTATCGAGTGGTTATGTCAACAATCCGGAGTCAGGCTCGTGGTTCTCAACCAGCGTAAGTTATCTCCAGAAACAGAACTCGTTGAAGATATCTTGTCCATCCTCCATTGCTTCAGTGCAAGGTTATACGGGCTTAGAAAATACAAAAACAAAGTCACCAAAGAAATTCAAGACAAAACCTCGGAACCAGACAAAGAAATTGACACCCAACAGTGTCAGGAAGTTACGGGTGTTTCCTTGTAAAGAATTGCATAAAATTTGGAAACAATGGTTAAACGCTTATCGTTGGATTTATAACTGGACGATTGCAGTTTTAAAATCTGGTTCCAAATCATCTACCTATGATTTACAAAAACAAGCTAGAGAATGTGATAAATCAGATTGGGTTAATTCATTACCAGGTCATCAATTACAAGAGGCTGTAGCAGATGCTGTTGACGCTTACAAACAAGCAATTGCGAATAAAGGATATGCTAAATTCAAGTCTTGTCGTCAAGTTAGACAGGTAATCAAATTTAAAGCTGGAAACTTTAAGAAAGGTACTTGGTATGCAACTAAAACTAAAGGAACTAGTTTTAGAAGCCCTCAAGGTTTTCCTGATGAATGTTCTTACGGAACTCAACTAGTCTGGCTTAAAGGTAAATGGTACGGAATATTTCCAGAGTATATAAAACCTACTACAACTTACCGAAACAATGTGGTAGCTATTGACCCTGGGGTTAGGACATTTGCCACTTGTTACGATGGTTACCGTATTATTGAAGTAGGAAAAAACGATATCGGTAAAATTCAAAGATTGTGTTCTTATCTCGATAAATTAATGAGCCGTGGAGACTTAAGCGCTAGTAAGAAACAGCGACGAGCTATGAGAAAGGCTGCTCATAATTTACGCACTAGGATTCAAAATTTAATTAAAGAATTACACAATCAATTGGCTTCTTTCTTAACTGATAACTATAAATTGATTTATTTACCAATATTTGAAACTTCTAATATGGTTCTTAAATCAAAAAGAAAACTAGTTAAGAAAACAGCTAGAAACATGCTTACCTGGAGTCATTATAAATTTCAAAAACATTTAATCCAGATGGCTCAACGTAAAGGTGTTTTAGTTGTTTTGTGCAACGAATCCTATACAAGTAAAACTTGTCCCGAATGCGGTCATATTCACGATAAATTAGGCGGAAGCAAAAAATTCCAATGTCCCAACTGTGGTTATACAGCACCTAGAGATTGGAATGGCGCTCGGAACATTATGATTCGAGCTTTGTCGGCAACAACCATCCATATTAACGATGCTATACAGGTCTTACCTGCTTCTGAGTAGGTTTGTACAGGTTAAATGTTGCACTAGCGATAAAATATTTAGGTAAAAGAAAGGTATTTCTACTTATCCGGTCTACTATTCCGGATTACCTTCTACAGTAGGCGCTTTAAGATCATGCGCGAAGAGATCCAAAGAGAAAATAAACAAGGAAACCTGAAATGGAGAGCACCGAAATCAATTGCAAAGAAGCCTGTATTAATGGCTGTGTTTTAGGTGATAAATGTCCTAATACCGAGTACAGAGAAGAAGCAACAAAATTTATTGAGAATACATCTTTAGATAAAATGTTAGAAATGGCAGAAGCAGCAAGAATGAAAAAAATGATGGAACCTCCCAAATGGGTTATTCCAGATGATTTGTAGCTAGGAGTTTTAAGGAACAAAATTTCTGTAAGTTCCCCAACTATAGCGTAGCTCAGTTGGGGTTGTTTGTCTTTAAGTTAAAAACCAATATAGTTCAGTTAAAACTTTTTTTAAAACAAATACCACTGTAGAGACGCGACAGAGCCTGCGGCGTCGGCGTTAGCCTCTGTCGCGTCTCTACCAGGAAATTTAGGCTTATCTGAACCGTATTGAGTTAAGAACCTACTTTTAAGATGATATTACATGCTTGCTCTGCTTTAGCTAAAGTAGTACACGGTGCCCGTTACAAAATAAAATGAATAACAGTACAATTGCCGCAGCACAAAAAGCGCTTTTGGCTGGGCAACAATTACCGTCAAACTTTGGTTCAGATGCAGTACGCCCCAGCTACGAAGGATTAGGATTGGCGAATATCGCAACTCTGGCTATCGAGCAACTTTGTCCTGACGCCCCAAGTTTAAGCGAGCAAGCAACATTACCAGCTTTTAATCCTAAATTATTAGGAGTCGGTGCGATCGCCTCTGGTTGGGAAGAATGGCTGCAACAAGCCCCAATTAACCATATGGTGTTATTGATTATGGACGGCTTGGGTTTCGATCAGTTGCAAAGCTTGATGGATGCAAAAGATACTCCAGAACTTGCGATCACTTCCCATAAACAGCAAGCTTTTTTTATGCCGATAACTTCCGTTTATCCCAGCACAACGGTCACTGCATTAACTTCAGCTGCAACGGGTTACGCACCGGCTCAACATGGCATAATGGGCACTAATATTTATTTCCGAGAAATTGGTAGCGTTGTTAACCTAATTGGTTTTTGTCCTAATATAGCTCCAACTTCTGCATCTTTTCTTGATACTCAACTTAATCCAGACACCTTACTACCCGTACCTAACATTTATTTGCGGATGGAGAAAGCTGGTATAGATGTAGAAATTATCAATTTTTATCGATTCAAACAAACAAGTATCAGCCGTTATACTAGCGGAGGTAGTCAAGCTGGAAACAGTAAATTTAAGGGTTACATGACTGCATCTGATGCTTTCGCTCAATTACGTCAGCGCTTGCAAGCCAATAACAATCAAACAAAAAGTTTTACTTACATATATTTGCCTAACATTGATGGGGTTTCCCATCGCTATGGACCTTTAACTCCTTCATATCGTGCAGAGATTGCTGCAATTGATTTTACTCTGAAACGCGAACTTTTAGACCCCCTAGCAGGTCGTAGTGATACTGTTATGCTAATCACAGCAGACCATGGACAACGTCAATCATTCCCAGATAAAATTTTATGGCTTGACGAACATCCAGATTTAACTAAATTTCTATCGGTTCCAGCGGTAACGGGTGAGTCGCGAATTCGTTTTTTACATGTCAAGCATGGAGCAGAAGCACCTGTTCTTGATTATATGCAGCAAAATTTTAGCGAAGAATTCCTAATCATGACTACTTCAGAAGCTATTGAATTGGGTTTGTTTGGAGTTCCCGGTAAAGAAATGAATATGGAATCCAAGGATAGAATCGGTGATTTGTTAGTTATTCCACGTGGAGAATGGATGTGTCGCCAGCAAGTTACCAGCGAAGAGCGTCATCATGGACCGACTGGAATTCATGGTGGTTTGAGTCGCGCTGAAATGCTAATCCCATTTTTGGCTTATCGTTTTTAGCCTCAATCTAGAAATTGTACTCATAATTTCTATCTTTTGGGAGTTTTATAACAATGTAGGACTTCTAATATAATCTTCTCAACGCAGCATAGTTCGATTTATGGGTAAGAGTCACTTATCTACTTGATTTGCTGGAGGTTACGCTTACATCCGTTTATAGAGCTTATTGAATGAAAGTTACTCCCAAGCTCGTAAACATATAAATGCAATCCACAGATTTCTTATCGATATATTTTTAGACTTTTACAATGGTACTTCAAAACTTTATGTCTAATTAGTTAAGGAGTGGAAGAGTAGCCACTACATTGGTGCAGTAAATGACTTTTTTATAAAAAATTAACTTCATATATTCAAATCATCTAATTTATATTTTAGATATCTAAATATCTATATACCACTTGACTTATATCGGATACAAGTAACGAAAGTTACTGTTTGTGGAGAGAAATAGACTATAATTTAATTGATAGTAAACAGAAATTAATGCTGTTGACATTTAGAAGATATGACATTTAGAAGATATAAGTAATTTGCTAAAAACATCTATACTGTCGTGCAATTACTGCTGTTTTTTCTAATTACTCAGAAGTAGTTCTTGCTATGAGAAATGTTTGCCTAGGTATTAGAGAAACAACTTCATTACACTCTATAAGAAGTGAGTATTTTTGTATCTTTTGCTTTTGGGTATGAATAGCCAGCTAATTAATGGGAAGTATTTATATTTGTTAGAGTTTTTATTTATCTCGATCAGGTACTAGAGAAATTACTACATACTTCAAAATCCTTTCATATTAAATATCCGTTATTATACTCAGAACGTAGTGCCTTAAATAAATTTAAATTATAACTAAAATTATTTTTTGAATTACGCAATGACTTCAATAATTTAGTGAAACCACTGTAATTAGCTGCTTAGAAGGATGCAGTTTCACGACAAGAATTATGTGATGACAATCACAAAAACTTATGATTAAGATCCTCTCCTGAAATAGTTGTACTGGGCATAATACGTATAACTGAACTCTAGCCGAGTCATTAATAGGGAACACACTAATTGCCGACAGCCTTCCACCAAAGACTGTCGGTTTTTTATTTGCTTCAATCGGTTTCTTATGGTGACCTGAGAATTGATATTAGGTGCAACTAGATAATTAGGATTGAGATGTTTAGAGTAATAGACCTGTCCGGAATATTAACTTGGTGCCAAAAAAATGGTAGAACGGAGTTTTCACCGTCTACCAAAATGAAAAATCCACTTCATTATATTCAAGAATACCCACACCGCACAAAACAAATTCTGGGAATAAGCAACGA
>NZ_JASJDK010000080.1 GCF_030065675.1 Mastigocoleus sp. MO_188.B34
TAACTTTATTCTTCTCGCTAAAAACATCGTTTTATTGAGAATTAATGACGAAGTAATAAGGGTTGGGAAAAATGTGAGCAATTACTCTCGCAAATGTTGAGAAAGATCTGCCTAATGGATAGATATAATACTGGAGGACTTTTCCAGTTTGCCCCAGATGGTTCCCTGATCGAACAACGTACTGAGGAAGTTCCGGTAGTAATTACTATTCCCAAAACACCAATGCCCGATGGAGGTTATCCGTTAGTCGCTTACTACCACGGTTCCAACGGTTTGAGTACTGAAGTAGTAGATCGAGGTCCACTCACGGAACCGGGTGGAGAACCAACTCCTGGATTAGGACCAGCATATGTAGTCGCAGAAAAGGGATTTGCTACCTTGGGTAGTGCTTTACCGTTGAATCCAGAACGTTTTCCCGATAATATTCCCGATTCTTACCTCAACCCGTTGAATTTAGCTGCTTACCGAGATACTTTCCGACAAACTGTAATTGAGCAACGGTTACTGATAGAAGCTTTAGAAAATCTAGAAATTCCTGCAGAGGTAATTGGGAATGATGGAACTGCTTTGCTTCCCCCTGGAGAAAATGATTTTCGCTTCCAAGCTTCACCTGTGATGGCTTTAGGACAGTCCTATGGGGCGCAGGTGGCTAATATCACCAGTGCGATCGAACCAAAAATTGGTGCTGTAGTACCAACCGGTTCGCCGAGCTATTACCCCTTACTAATTAGTGAAAATGAATTGGCTCCCCTTGCTGGTTTACTTTTAGGAACTTTACAAGAAGTTAATCCCCTTTATCCTGGTCTCAATTTGCTGGGAAATGCGTGGGAAGCAGTAGATCCAATTGTATATATGCCTTACTTAGCTAAACGACCATTACCGGGTCATCCCGTACGTTCAATATATCAGCCCGTTGGTCAAGGAGATACCCAAGTTCCCGAAGCTGTATTTAATGCTTCCGCCCTTGCTACTGGAGTACAACAAGCTGGTACAATATTTTGGCCGGAGATGCAGGAATCTCTTGCTCTTGCTGGACTAGATGGTATTACGTCCTATCCCGTGACGAATAATTTGTTATCTGAAAATGGAACGCCTTATACGGGAGTCGTAGTTCAGTATCAAGGTGATGGAATTGCTGACCCCCACGGTATATTTGCTCAATTAGATGAAGTTAAGGAACAATATAGTTCTTTCTTTGAGAGTTTTCAGGAAACGGGAGTTGCTGTTGTACCTGTGGTTTAGGAAAAATCTCCTTGCTCGCGATAACCCCAAGGGTAGGGTGTTGACTCTGTGGGTTATTGGAAGATGAAATTTAATTCAACATCTGTGACATTACTTGTTCCTTGTCTCTGGCAAGGAATACAGTATTGGAAGCTCCGCCTCCATTCTGGACAAGATCCAGAACAAGAACCAGAAAAATTAGAAGATGAAAGATTTGAGGTTCACAATCCCCAAAATAGAACATCAACTTAGATCTATATTAATAATTATATTATCCTATATATAAGAATTTCTTACAATATATATCGTCGAATTATCTATTAAGATAATTCCATTTTTTCTAATATAAAGCTAACCTAATAAGTAATAACCTGTAATAAAAATTAACTAGGCTAAATTTTTGAGACACGTATTATTAAGGGGCAGCGGTTGTAGTTTTTCGTATATATGGCCGTGACTACTATATTTGCAAATTTAGAATATTTCGCATTTAGATACATTTAGAAACATTTTAGAAACAGATTTTATGGCTGATTTCCTGCTCGAAAGCGTTTGGTTAGTGCCTTGTTACGCACTAATTGGGGGACTTTTATCTATTCCTTGGTCGCCGGGAATACTTCGCCGCACGGGTCCAAGACCGTCGGGTTATGTCAATTTAATTGCGACCTTTTTGGCATTTGTTCATAGTGCCCTAACGATACCATTAGCTTGGAATCAGCCCCCATATGAATTATCTATTTCTTGGTTGAATACCCCTGGGTTGAATCTATCTATTGATTTGGAAATATCTGCAATTAGTGTGACAGCTATGGCTGTAATTGCAGGTTTGAATTTTCTCGCCCAGATCTATGCTGTGGGTTACATGGAGATGGACTGGGGATGGGCGCGCTTTTATTCTTTGTTAGGGATATTTGAAGCTGGTCTGTGTGCGCTGGCTTTATGTAACAACTTATTTTTCAGCTACGTGATTTTGGAAATGCTAACTTTGGGAACCTATCTCTTAGTTGGTTTGTGGTTCAGTCAGTCTTTGGTGGTAACGGGTGCAAGAGATGCTTTTTTAACTAAACGGGTAGGAGACTTGTTTTTGTTAATGGGTGTGTTAGCAATATATCCCTTAGCAGGAACTTGGAATTACTGGGAATTAGGCGAATGGGCTGCTACGGCTAATGTGGATCCAAAATTAATGACGTTAGTTGGTTTAGCATTAATTGCTGGTCCTATGGGTAAATGCGCCCAATTTCCCTTGCACTTGTGGTTAGATGAAGCAATGGAAGGTCCAGTTCCTAGTACAATTTTACGGAACTCGGTAGTAGTTGCTAGTGGAGCTTGGGTATTAATTAAGTTACAACCGGTGTTGAGTTTGTCGCCCGTAGTTTACACTGCGATGGTAATAATTGGTTCAATTACTGCTGTAGGTGCTTCACTGATTGCGATCGCTCAAATTGATGTTAAGCGTTGTTTATCTTACTCTGTAAGTGCTTACATGGGTATGGTATTCATTGCTGTAGGAACTCAACAAGATGAAGCTGCACTTTTATTGGTACTTACCCATGCTTTATCTGCGGCTTTATTGGTGATGGGTACGGGGACAATTGTTTGGAATAATATTACCCAAGATGTTACCCAACTCGGGGGACTGTGGTCTCGTCGTCCCATATCCGCGATCGGTTATATTGTAGGAACTTTAGGTTTAATTGCTTTTCCACCGCTAGGTGGTTTTTGGGCGCTGTTGAAATTAGCTTCGGGGGTTTGGACAACCCAACCTTGGATTGCAGGGATAATTATATTAGTTAATGGCTTAACAGCATTTAGTTTAACTAGGGAATTTGGTTTAATCTGGGGCGGTAAACGTCAGCAAATGAGCTATCGCTCTCCTGAAGTGAGCTGGCAGATGATTTTACCGATGGCTTTCTTAATCGGTTTTGTTTTGCATCTACCTATATTATTACAAACCGTATCAATTTTACCTAGCTGGGCAACTTTAAATAAAGATGTAGGATTACTGCTGATTTGGTCGAGTATTTTTGGTTGCAGTATCAGTGGTGTCATTTATCTGGGTAATATTCCTAAACCGATTCGTCTTCCTTGGAAAGGTTTGCAAGATTTAATTGCTTACGATTTCTACACCCCCAAGCTTTATCGGATGACTATAGTTTTGGGTGTTGGTTTACTGTCTCAGTTAGCCGATATTGTTGATAGGTTTGTGGTGGATGGAATTGTGAATTTGGTTGGTTTAGCATCCTTAGGAGGTGGAGAAGGTCTCAAATACAGTAATTCAGGACAAACCCAGTTTTATGTCCTTACGGTACTTTTGGGAGTTAGTTTGTTAGGAGTTGCTTTAACCTGGGAATACTGGAACAGTTTTTTGAAAGTAATATTTTAAGTCTTAAGCTTGAGATTTAATTCCATTCAGCGTTAATAGCCTTACATTTTCTAAACGTTTAGTTAACAGGAAAGGTTTGCAAGGACAATTAGTTGACAGTTGACAGCTTGTGGTTAACAGGTAAAGTTAACATTTAACAGTTAACTGCTTATAAATGGGTGAGACTAAAACTCATTTGTATATTTTGTTACTCTGTTTCCATTTGTTTCCTATTGACTATTAATGTGAGGATAAATAGGTGAAAGAACATCTATCTAGAAGGAATTTAATGAGGTTTGGTGCAGGAGTTTTAGGGGCGGGAATATTAGCAGAAGAATTAGGTTCTGAGTTAATATCTCCCCAACCAGCTGTTGCCGAAAACAATATAACTCCTGATGAAGCACTACAAAAATTGATAGATGGTAACAGACGTTTTCTTTTTAGAGAGCAAAAAAAACCTAACCGCAGCTATGCACGTTTATTACAAGTAGCCAATGGTCAAAAACCTTTTGCATCAATTTTAAGTTGTGCTGATTCGCGAGTTCCAGCTGAAATGTTATTTGACCAGGGCTTTGGGGATTTATTTGTATGTAGAGTAGCTGGTAACGTCGCCACTCCTGAAGAAATTGCTAGTTTGGAATATGGTGCTTATAAGCTAGGTACAAAAGTAATCATGGTTATGGGACACAAACGATGTGGTGCAGTTACTGCAGCCATGACAGATGGAGAATTTCCAGGTCATATTAGCACTTTAATTAGTGCTATTAAACCAGCAGTCAAAAATGTAAAAGGAAAATATGGTGATGCTTTAGAAAATGCTTGTAAGGAAAATGCATTATTGCAAATTAAAACTCTAATGACATCACCAGTTCTTGCTAAATTAGTAGAGGATAAAAAGCTGAAAATAGTTGCTGGATATTATGATTTAGATACTGGTAAAGTTAGTCTAGTCGCTTAATTTTATTGAATTAACTCTGACTTAATTTCTAATTAAACTAAGGCGGGTAAATCCCGCCATTCAAAAAAATTTAGTTATTAACTATAAAAATCAAATATTAAATCCTTAGAGAATGAATAATCAAAACAAATATTCAAACATTTGAACAATGACAAAATAATTATCCAAATATCAAAACACATTTTAAAAACAATCTAAATTTCAAATCTACTATCCTTACAAAAAATGCTCAGTACTTTAATTTGGTTACCAATTTTTGGTGCAGTCATTATTGCACTACTGCCAAAAAAGATTCCTGCAAATCAAATTCGTTTTGCTTCTGCATTTATCGCAGGTATTACTTTTCTATGGAATATTTTTATACTGTTCAATTTTGATATTGCTAATCCCCAATTCCAATTACAAGAATATTTATCTTGGAATGAAACTTTAGGTTTAAGTTATCAGTTGGGGGCTGATGGGCTATCAATTTTAATGTTGTTGTTGAATAGTTTACTAACTTGGATTGCTATTTATAGTAGTAGTAAAACTACTGAACGTCCTCGACTTTTTTACTCACTGGTTTTGCTGGTGAGTGGTGGAGTTGCTGGGGCATTTTCTGCAGAGAATTTGCTGCTATTCTTCCTATTTTATGAGTTAGAATTAATTCCTTTTTATCTACTGATTTCCATTTGGGGTGGTGAGAGGCGTTCTTATGCTGGTATCAAATTTTTGATATACACTGCTGTTTCCGGCGCTCTAATTTTGGCAAGTTTCCTTGGTATTATCTGGTTGAGTGGCTCTGCAAGTTTTAATTATGATGCTATTTCAACCGAAGAAATATCATTAACTCTACAATTAATTTTACTTACTACAATCATAGTTGGATTTGGAATAAAAATTCCCTTAGTTCCCTTACATACTTGGTTACCAGACGCCTATGTTGAAGCTTCTGCACCGGTCGCAATTTTATTGGGTGGAGTATTAGCAAAGTTGGGAACATACGGTGTTTTACGCTTCGGAATGGGTTTATTCCCCGAAACTTGGGGTCTTGTCGCTCCTGGTTTAGCAATTTGGGGAGCAGTCAGTGCAATGTATGGAGCAGTCACTGCGATCGCGCAAAAAGACATTAAACGTATGGTTGCTTATAGCTCCATCGGTCACATGGGTTATATTCTGTTAGCTGCTGCAGCCAATACCTCATTAGCATTAGTTGGTGCAATTTCCCAAATGGTGAGTCACGGTATTATTTTGGCGATTCTGTTTCATCTGGTGGGAGTTGTGGAAACCAAGGTGGGAACCCGGGAATTAGATAAACTGAATGGCTTAATGAGTCCAGTACGCGGTTTACCATTTATTAGCGCTCTACTAATTTTAGGAGGTATGGGTAGCGCCGGAATTCCGGGAATGACAGGATTTATTGCTGAATTCATTGTTTTTCAGGGAAGTTTCTCAGTTTTCCCGATTCCTACATTACTATGTGTTGTTGCAACGGGTCTAACAGCAGTTTATTTCGTCATTCTCCTCAATCGTACCTGTTTTGGCAAACTCGATAATGATTTAGCTTACTACCCAAAAGTATTTTGGCACGAAAAAATGCCAGCAGTGATATTAGCAGTTTTAATTATTTTCTTAGGAGTACAGCCAAATTGGTTAGTACGTTGGAGCGAACAAACCAGCGCTGCAATGGTTATAAATGTTTCTACTCAGCAATCAGTACAGACAGCATCTTTGGTGATGAGTAAGGAGTAATGATTCAGGAGTAATGAGTCAGAAGTCAGGAGTCAGGACAGACCGCGCTCTAACGAGCGTTAACGCAGTGGGGCGTCAGCACAGCAGGAGTCAGGAGTCAGGAGTCAGAGGGAGTAATCAATTACCCATTACCAATTACCAATCACCAATTACCAATTACCAATTACCAATTACCCATTACTAAGCTAAAAAAATGGTACAAACCCCAAATAAAATAATCTCAAAATTACCACCTTCGGATCATGAATTTGCAGAAGTAATTCACCGTTTGGAAGCAGGTGGTTCGATGTTACCGGATACTCCGGAAAATTTAATGCAAATTATTGGTATTTATAAAGCTTACGCCGTTCCGATGGATTTTTATTGGCGGGATTTGCTTTATATTGGCGAGAGAGTATTTTTAAATCCTTTACCTTTCTTTAAATACTTCTTGCCAAAAGAATACTTAGAATTGCATAATCATTATGCTGGCGACGATGCAGATTTAAGAGTTTGGCGCGGTGAAGCTACAGCCCATCCCGAATTGATGGAATTCATCGAAAAGGGTGAGACTTTTAAAATGCCAAAATTATTGCATCACTGGTTTCACGATCGCATCAATATGGAATTTGCTGAAGCCTGCATGCGATCGATGTTATGGCATGGTAGAGATATGGGTTTAGGTAAGTTTGATGCTTATCTAGATTCCGAAGAATATAAAGAAAATGCCGACCGAGCAATTAAGGCTTACTTTAAAGGTAACCCAGTAATGCAAGGTTTGTATAAACTTTTCCCGGACATGTTTTTAGAACAATGTCGTCAGGCTTCCTATTATGCGAATTTGGGTTTATTTTGGGAAGTAATGGCACCAGTTTTTTTTGAAATGTCAGATTTATATGACGAAGGAAAACTGACTAGTGTCCCAGAAGCAATGGATTTTCTCGTCAATGGGATCTTAGTTGTTGCTGGTCGTCCAATTTATCATCACGTTTATATTCGGGGCGAATGCTATGAGGTAATTCCCAAATCTAAAGGATTTACTTGGTTATACGAAGCTGCTTTACCTTATGTAGAAGCAATTTTCTATCGTACTGCTCCCTTCAGAGGTACGAAATCTTATAACGCCCAAGCCAAACAAGTTCCCGACGAACAAAAAGATTTTCATTATGGTATCCTTTATGCAGATGTCTTTCCCGTAGGTACTGCTGGGATACCCCCAACGTTATTGATGCAAGATATGTTACATTTCTTGCCCCAGTACTTAGTAGATCATTATCAAGAATACTGCCGTGGTGAAGATGATATGTTGATTCAATTGGGAATTACTTTCCAAAGGTCAATGTATAATGTGACATCAGCAGTTATTCAAGCATTACGGACAGCACTTTTGTATTCATTAGACGATCCAAATATCGAACATTTAAAAGCAAACCGAGAATTCTTTGAAACTCAATTAAATCGTTTTTGCCGTCATGAATACGGTATGCGGGATGCTGCACGTTTACGAGATATTCAAAGAAAAGATTATCGGTAGTTTTTGTTGCTTTATTTGAACATTCAAATGTTTCAAATATAAATTATTCAAACATAATTTTTTAGGAGACGTAGCAGTGCTACGTCTCTATATACCCAAAATTATTTGGGCGTATCCGAACAAGGGTGTTGTTTAGTTTTAAAATTATAAGGCAATAAATATTCTACGGGCTGAAAAATATTATTATTGATCGGAGTCAAGGCTTGCAGGAGTACCACTAGTTTCAATTTTGGGATAGTAACCTGCAGGTTTATCACCTACTGTTACTCCACCACTAATCATACTTTGAATTTCCGAACCAAAGAAACTATAGGGAAATGTTGGAGTTGGAATACTAACTTCGTTAAGACTAACTAAAAGCTCATCAGGAATAGTAAAATCTAATGCTTGTAGATTATCTTGAAGTTGATGGAGTTTTGTTGCACCAATAATCACTGAAGCAACTCCCGGTTGATTTGCAGCCCAATTCACTGCTACCTGCGCCATACTGCGCCCTATTTTTTGGGCTATCGTTTCTAATTCGGTGACAATTTTCCAGTTTTTTTCTGTAAATTTTTGAAAAGCTGGATTATTTGAATCTTTCATCATTTCCAAACGACCTTCACCCACTCCTTTCCCTTCACTGGGGCGATATTTACCACTGAGCAAACCGCTAGCTAAGGGACTCCAAACCATTATTCCCATTCCATGTTCTGTCCCCAAAGGAACAAACTCATTTTCAATATTTCGTTCGACTAAGGAATATTCTAATTGCAGAGTACATAACCTTTCATAGCCTCTTAACTCTGCAATCGTTTGAGCGCGAGAAGCATACCAAGCAGGAACATCAGAAAGACCAACATAACGCACTTTACCGGAACGTACTAGATCGTCTAGGGTACGCATAACCTCTTGTGCAGGAGTAATCTTGTCCCAAGTGTGCAATATATAGAGGTCGATATAATCAGTATTTAAACGCTTGAGGGAACCTTCCACCGCACGCATGATATTTTTACGTCCATTACCGCCAGCGTTAGGATTTCCAGGCTCACCATTGTAGGTAAATTTAGTAGCGATGACTATCTTATCTCGTAAATTGCGTTCCCGGATAAATTCTCCCAGTAAAGTTTCACTAGTCCCATTGGTATATAAATCGGCAGTATCAATAAAATTACCACCTGCGTCAACATAAGTATCAAATAAAGTTTTGGAGGTTGCAGGATCTGTACCCCATCCCCACTCGGTTCCAAAAGTCATTGTACCTAAAGCTAAAGGACTTACGCGCAATCCAGAACGACCGAGGGTGTAGTAGTTGTTGAGGGACATAGTTGGTATTTTCTTTCAGTTTCGCATTTACACAATATTTGATTATTACGGATTACTTGCTAGCTTGTATAGGAAGTTATTGTTCTTTTTTGTCATGCTAACTGATGTCATGTTAACTAAGGTCAAACGATTGCTTCAGAGTTATTTTACCTATTACATTTCCTGATTCTTGATATGCATGGGCTGCACTGACATCCACAAACCCAAAAGACTTATGATCTAGAAGCGGACGTAATTTTCCTTCATCGACAAGACGAGCAATTTGAGAAAGAATCTCAGAATGATAGGAGCGATTAACATCAAATAACATTGGGAGCAGCATGTAAACAAGATGTAGGGTTAATCCCTTAGCATGAAGTAAAGTCAAATCTTGTTGAGATAAAGAGACTAAAGATACGACAGTTCCATTGATTTTTGCTGCTTGGAAGGCATTTTGCAAATTATCGTTTCCAACTGTGTCAAATACGATGTCAAAACCTTCACCATTGGTGTACTCTGCAACAAATTCTTCAACAGGAGTCTGGCGATAATTGATAGTGAAATCGGCTCCTAATTCACTTGCTATGGTAGCTTTTTGCTCACTCGATACTAATGCGTAGACTGTAGCACCAGCCCATTTTGCTAACTGCACTCCAATATGACCTACTCCTCCAGTTCCACCATAAATTAAAACCTTTTGACCTGGTTGGATTTTGGCGCGGTCGATGAGACCTTCCCATGCTGTTATCGATATAAGTGGTAATGCAGCAGCTTCCAACATTGTCAAAGATTTTGGTTTATGGGTAACGAGCCTCGCATCCGCTAACATATATTCAGCCAAAGCTCCTCCCATTCCTTTGACCCCTCCAGCACAAGCATAAACTTCATCACCAACTTTGAAACCTTCAACATTGTCACCAATTTTTTTAATTGTCCCGGCGACATCTCCGTGTAAAATTGCTGGGAAATTGGGAGCAATATCAGGAACAACACCTCCACGGATTTTTACATCTACCGGATTGACGCTGGTTGCTGCAACCCGAATTAAGACATGATGGGGAAGTACTTCCGGTATGGGTAAGTCTACTGTTTGGAAAACGTCGGGTTGTCCAAAACCTTCAATGACAATAGCTTTCATAAGTTATTTGTTTGTCCAAACTTTGTACTTAAACTCTGTACTTAATTGAGTAACATGGACGAATAGACACCCGGAAGGATTTACGAGAAAGTACATTAGTAACCTTTTGGTAAGTCTAAAGATGACTTTTAATCTCGATCGCAACCGAGGTGAACTAAACTATCCACCCCAACCCGCACTAGATCGCATCGCTAATATGGGGGTATTTGATACTAGTTGTGAGGGACATCAACTTCTAGAAAAAATTGCGAATAAATGGACTATTTTGATTATCTATGCTTTAACTCAAGGGGAAAAACGGTATAGCGAACTCAAACAACAAATAGTTGACATATCACCTAAAATGCTGGTGCAAAATCTCCGCAATTTAGAGCGATCGGGGTTAATCGAACGAAAAGTATTTCCAAGCGTTCCACCTCGAGTTGAATACTCGCTGACAGCTTTGGGTGAATCTTTAGCTGAACCACTTGCTGTTTTGGGAGAATGGGCTTATCAGCATATTAAAGATGTGAATTTAGCGATTGAAGAATATGATAATAATCCCAAGTCTGAAGATTTCTGGGAACCAAAATAGAATAAATTATGAATTACAAATTATGAATTACGAAATCATTAAATATAATTCATGAAAAAATTTGAAGAACAATTTAAACATATTTATTCCCAAGACTTATCAGAGAAAAAAACTTGGTATTCTTTTGTTGCTGAAGCTTACAACAAAACTAGACCGCGTTATCCTAAACAACTTATCGATCGCGCTGTAGAGTTAGCCAAACTTACCCCAAACGCAAAGATTCTGGAATTAGGATGTGGTCCGGGAATTGCAACTGTAGAATTTGCTAAGTTGGGTTTTTCCATGGTATCTCTCGAACCGAGTCCAGAAGCTTGTGAGTTAGCTCGTGAAAACTGTGCTCAGTATCCCAATGTGGAAATCCAAAATACTACATTTGAAGAGTGGGAATTAGGAACTAATAAATTTGATGCAGTGATTGCTGCAACTTCTTTTCATTGGATTTCACCCGAAATTCGCTGTTCTAAATCTGCTCAAGCTTTAAAAGATAATGGTGTTTTAATTTTGTTATCGAACAAAGAACCCCAACCAAATTATGAAATTTATCAGTTGTTAGATGAAGTTTACCAAAAACAAGCTCCATCTATAACATGGCATGAAAATCCAGAAACTCAGGAAAAAACTATCAGGGAGTTTGGGGAAAGGACAATCGATTCTAGTTATTTCCAAAGCTTATTTTACGAATATTTAAGCTGTGAAGTGAATTATAGTATTGATGATTATCTGGCGATGTTGAGTACTTTGTCTCCTTTTATTGCGTTGGAATCACAGCAACGAAGTTCTTTATTTGCAGCTTTAAAAGAAATTTTAGAGCAGAATTGCGAAAGAGGTATTCAAAGTTCCTATATTTCAGCTTTTCATATTGCACGAAAAACGATTTAAAGATAATGTTATTTTGCCTCTAACCACTGTAGTCTTTAGAGGATTTTGCAAGTATATTTTATTACTAGTAATCACTGTTGAGATCCCCCAACCCCCTTAAAAAGGGGGCAAAAGTCACTCTTTCCAAGGGAGATTTAGGGGTATCCAAGATACATTAGGTAAATAATATGACTTTTGAAACATCCTCTTATATGATGTCCACTTAATTACTTATGAAAAAAATATGTTTGTTTGTAATAGCGCTTTAGCGCCAATATTCGTCTATCGCGCTAAAGCGCTACTACGAGCCAAATACGAGTATTTTATATTTCTTTACATAGTTTACTTTTTTCTTGCCCACTTACTTACATTCCTAATTTTAGTCTTTTACAAAAACCTTTAAAGCTCGCCAAATTTTGGACTCCACCAGTTACCATTTTTGGTTTTAAAATACGCCACATCTTTATGCTTTTTATCCTGACGTGATTTTGCATCAGAACATCTCAGCATGCTTTTGTCCTGTCCATTCTTACTATAACCATATTCTTCCAATGGTTTTTTACATACAGGACATGGATAGGAAGTAAGGGATTGTGGAGGTTTGTTATTTGAAGTTTTGTTATTTGAAGCTTTATTATCTGTTTGATTTTCTTTACTGTAGGGTAGTTGCCATTTTTTACTAAAATCATTCCAAAACATTACTACATTTTCACAGCCGCTGGTACATTTGAGAAAATATTTTTTCTTGACTTTGGTAGTAGGAATTTTTGATAGAAACTGATTACACTCAGGACAGCGAGTTCTGGATTTTTTAGTTGTAGTTCCAGTTTTAGTTGTAGTTCCAGTTTTAGTTGTAGTTCCAGATTTACTTGCAGATTTAGTTTTTGTTCCAGCTTGAGCTTTGGTTTGAGTTGTATTTTTAGTTTGATGTGTATTTTTAGTTTGATATTGGAAATAACTTGTATTCTTTGCAGCTTCTGGAATTAATGTCTGAGCTTTGGAAAGGGCTGGTATTAAATAAGTTTTATTCCAATTTGCCAAATATTGTTGCCAGTCGCGATCGCCAAGGGCAATAGTATCTAGAGCATCTTCCATCTGAGCGGTGAATTGTGCTTCTAGTAAATCGGGTAATGCTTTTTGTAAAAAGGTATCGACCTCTAACCCTAAAGTTGTCGGTTGTAGATTTTTTTTGGTTAATTGGACGTAATCTCTTTTTTTCAGAGTTGCAATAGTAGAAGAATAGGTACTAGGACGACCAATTCCCACTTTTTCCATTAATTGCACTAACTTTGGTTCGCTGTAACGAGGTGGTGGTTGAGTTTGTTTCTTCTCATACTCTGCATTTTTCAGGGTCAGTGCTTGATTGGTTTGCACGTGAGGTAATACAGAATCTTTACTGATATTATTCCAATAACGGGAATAACCACGGAATTCGACAACTTGTCCCCTCGCTTGCCACAATAACTTTTCTGACTGAGTGATTACAGTAGTTTTACGTAGCCGAGCATCTTTACATAGAGAAGCGATCGCTCGTTTCCAAATTATTACATACAGGTCGAACTCATCGGGGGGAACTCGTTCGCGTAAATCAACGCTTTTGAGAAAGACATCTGTTGGACGGATTGCTTCATGAGCTTCTTGAGCGGATTTACTGCTACGATATTTCGTTAGTCTATTTGGTAGATTTTCTGGGTCGTTTTGTTGTAACCACTTCCGAGCGCTAGCGGTAAATTCAGGACTCAAAGCGACTGAATCTGTCCGCATATATGTTATGAAACCAGCCTCATACAGTTTTTGGGCGACAACCATAGTTTTATCTGGAGAAAACTTTAGTTTGGAACCCGCAGCTTGTTGGAGAGTGGAAGTGGTAAATGGTGGAGGTGGTTTGCGATTGACGATTTTTCCTTCAACCTGAATAACTTTATGGGAATTATTTCTTGCTATTTCAACTAATCTTTTTGCTTCTGCTTCAGATAAGACACGTTTAGACTCTGGTTTTTTCGGATCTTTATTGTCTGTTGCGTCATCCAGAACTTCTGTTTCTTGTTCTGTAGCAGCATTTGAAGAAGAATCTTCAGTTCCTTTATAGTAAGCGCGAAATCCTTCTGAAGCATCAGATCCAAGAACGTAATCCACCCAAACATTCCAATAATCTTGAGGGACAAATGTTTGGATTTCCCTTTCTCGCTTGCAAATTAGGTGTAATGTGGCGCTTTGAACCCTACCAACACTCTTCGCACCATTGTTTAATTTCCAGATTAACGGGCTGCATTTGTAACCGACCAATTTATCCAAACAGTCTCGACATAATCCCGCACCGACTAACTTTAAATCCAGTTCCCTGGGATTAGCGATCGCTTCCCGAACTGCTGATGCTGTAATTTCGCTATAAGTTACCCTTTTCGGTGTTTGTCTTAATCCTAATTCTTCTTTAATATGCCAAGCAATGGTTTCACCTTCGCGATCGGGGTCGGTTGCTAAAATAACTTCTCTAACCTGTTTAGCCGCAGACTTTAGCTTCTGAATAGTTTCTTTCGATCGCACATCGCGAGGAATATAATTACATTTAACCCTATTGCCATCTATACTAAAGCCTAGTGAATCTTCACCTTTATTACTTAGTCCCCGGATGTGACCGCAACTTGCACGCACAATCCAATCTCCGCCTAAAATTTGACTGAGTTTTTTTACTTTACCGGGAGATTCGACTATCAAAAGGCGTTTTGCCATGATGCACTCTTAAAAGTAAACTTTGAGAAAACTTATGATATCTGTGAGGGTAGGTAATTGGTAATGGGTAATTGGTAATTGGTAATTGGTAATTGGTAATTGGTAATTGGTAATCAACAATTATTGACAACCTCAACCATATAGTAAGTAATTAGTGGAATTTGATATAAATGGTCGATTTTCAGCATTGTCTTAAAGGCAAAGTATAAACCCAAGTGGGAAGATTTTGGCAAAACTAGTAACAATACTCAAAATAAACGTTTACTATTGCGAATTTTTTTGTATTTTTCTTTTCCCTGTATTTTTTAGGGATGAAGAAAATTTCATTTCCGTCCAAACAAAGCAAAGATACGTCCAAACAAAGCAAAGATACGTCCAAACAAAGTAAAGATAATCCAAGCCAAAAAACTTGCGAATAAACCAGCAACAAAACTCAAAGCAAAAGCTTCAGTCAGGAAGAAATGAGGACATTTTTGTGTACATTGTTGGGGAGGTTTTTGAGCAATAATTACAGCGGATGCTAGTTGACTGGTTGCGAGTCCAACTCCTGCGATCGCTACGGTGTTGTTGAAATTGCGGTCCCGTTGTGCTTGTTCTATTTCTACCATTCCGCGAATGGTGCTGGTAACGTTTTCTAGAATTGCTAAACCTGGGTTGAGACTGAGGTAATCTTTTTCTAATTGAACTTGATACTTATTTTTGGCTATTTGACCGAATTCTGCTAAAAATTTTTCTGTTGGAAAGTAATCTTGGCGTTGTTTTTCGTAGTTATCTAAATTTACTGCTACTGTATTTTGTTGAATTGGTAGTAAATTTATATTTTGGATATAACTTGATAATACTTTACTATTTGTTTGCAAATCTTTTTTGAGTTCGCCCAATCCTTTTTTTAATAATGTAGTGTTATCTGTATCTATTAAATTTTGCTTCAATTGTTTTGCTAAGCGGGCTTTGAGTTCTCTTCCTTGTTCGTAAGCCCAAATAATTTTATGTCTGCAATAAAATAAGTATCGCCAAGAGTTACAATATTGAGCAGCTTGGGCAAATGTCTGCTTGTCTGGATAGAAAATAATTATAACGTGACTATCTTTTTCGATTCCTTCCCAACGACGGTTAGTTAAACTAGAGGTCTTTGGGGTATCACTACTCCACATTTCCCAGACTGTAGCGCCTAAAAATTCCCCTTTTTGCTGATGTTGATGTTGTTTACCAATTAAAGATTTGTAAATCCTACTGGCGATATCTTCGGCGGTTTGATGAGTGGGAATTTGAGAATTATCTGGAACTATCCAACCAGATATCATCCAAGTTTTCCCCAAATAACCATGAGGTGAGAGTTGTCCGGATGATAAATTATCAGGTAATTTATTAGTGTTGGGTAAATCTGCGAAATCTTTGAGTTCTTTAATGGTAGATGGAATTTGTGATATATCTACTTCTTTCTCTAAAGAGCAACTGTAGCGCAAACAAGTAGTGTCATCAAACATTATCCGACTATAAGAGCCATCAACTCCATAATGAATCTGACCGTTGAAGTCTAAACGTTGTGTATCTTCATGATTGATTTCAGTTGAAAAGTCCTTTTGTTGTAGTCGCTCTGGTAAATTTGACCAATAATTTTCATATACTTCGTTAATTTTAACTTCAATTTTACCTGATTGTTCTATAAGGTTATAAATAAATAAATCCAGTGTCGGATATACAATCTTACTCATTAATATTTTTGTAGTTATTCAGGCATGATTTTTAAGTATGATTTAGACACGGTCTTGAGGCATAATTTCTGATTTGTGGTTTTTTGCTTCTTTACTAGAATCAGAAGCTTGAAAGATGGCGATCGCAATATTAGCTATCCGTTCTGGAGGAACTGCTGGAGCTTTTTGTTGACTGGGTTTATCGAATTTATTACGTTCTTGAATTTCATAATTTTTCTGAATATTAATTCTTGCTTGCTGATAAGGTTCTTTAATAACATCAGATTCTGCTAATTTTATCAAGTAATTAATTGCTTTATCTGGTTGTGTTTGATACATTTTGCCAACCTTATTAATTTCCCTTTGTAATTGTGCTGGTAATGGGGAATCTAATTTTAATAAAGCTCTGAGAAAAGAAATTAGTGTGACTTTTTGGAGTTGGTTAAGCATAGAAATTTAGTTAGTAGATAATTTTCATAGAATTTGAACATTGATGTTGTAGAGACGCGAAATTTCGCGTCTCTACAGGGTTTTGACGACAAACGAAGAAGTCAGAATGAATGACATAAACCACCAATATTAGAGTTTATAGTTATCACATAGGTTTACCAGTTAAAATAAATCCAGCCCAATAATAAGGATGGTCATAGATACAGTCACTTGATGTCATTTTATCCCGGTCATTTTGAATCATTAATGCTTCAGTTTTGAGATACTCACTACATAGGGGGTCGTTTAATTTTCCAGCTAAATTTAAATACCATTCAGCTAAACTTTGGTAAGTGAGTTGACGCAGCCATTCTTTGGCTTGTTTCAAAGCAATATTAGGGACATTTCCTTGCTGCAGTAACTGGTAAAATTGAATCATTAATAAAGCAGTGGAACGTTCGTCTACTGTCCATAGACTGTTGATAACGTAGCTTGCACCTTTAGCGAGAAAAGCACTGACTAAACCGACATATTCATCAACTAAACTTTCTGCACTGGTAATTCCGGTTTCGCAAGCGGAAAGACAAATTAATTCATAGTCACTCAAATCTAATTGTTTGTCATCAAAAATATCCCCCAAAGTTAATTTATCTGTTTGTGTTAACTGCAAAAATGACTCTCGCGGCTGTTCTGGGATGTGATCGCCATGTCCGGTAAAATGCAAATAACCGCTGTTTTTGTGTAAAGCTGTAATTAGTGATTCTTGGTTGATTTCAGGAGCTTTCAGTTCGCGACAGTTTGGATATAGGGCTGAAAGTGCGATCGATTCAACCGCAGTGAATGGTGAGTCATTGGTTGTAATACTCAGTAACGAAGGAAAGAACTGTTTTCCCTTTCCCCAGTTAGCATTCACTGGTGACATGTCTACAAGCTTTAAACCAATTTGAAAACTGGGTAAATAAGTAATGTTGAAACGTCTGGGAAATAGGTAATCTAAAGGTAATAAATGTAATTCTCGTTGGGGAATCAAAATTAATTGCTCAACATCTGTGAGATGTTCTGTCACGCGATTGATTTCTAAGATACTATACAGTGCATTGAGTAATACTTTCATTTTTTGTCGCCAAGGTGCTGTTTCTTTGGTTTTACTTGTATAATCACCTTGGCAATAATCTTGATAAGTTTGTTTCCACTTCTCCATCCAACTTTGAAAACTTTGCACTTGTTCGAGATAGGTGAAGTTAGATGCTTGCTGCGATGAGTTTCCGAACAAACTAGGAATGGAAAACATATTCCGCTTTCTTGTCTTTGCTTTTGTAGTTTTGCTAGGTTGAGGGGATAAAACTACAGGAGACTGATTATATTTAATAATGAAGGTGGTAATAGCATTAGGACTGATATGCCAGTAAATCGCTGCAGTTTTGGGATTGAGCAGTCTTTGCATATCCTCATAAGCAAACTTGGGTGGTTTATAATCCCAATGTTCTTGCAACCAAGCCAGACAAGTGTTCTTCCGTTGTTCTGCTAATTCTAAAGCTGCGATTTCCTTTTCTTTATCATTTGATTGGAGACGAAGATCTACCCGCATTTGGTTAAAAGGTGCAAATTTCCGCGCTAGGCTAATTTTATTTCCTTTGGTTTCAGATTCTGCTAGTAACTGTTCTAAGCGCTGAGTGGCTTCTTCCAAACGTCTTTGGAATGTGCTTTTATCACCCAAGGTGGAATAAACTTGCAACAATTCTTGCAAAACCTGTAAGTGACGTTGGGGGAATTTCTCGAAGCTGAGGAACTTTAGGGCTTGTTCGTAGCTATCTTTGGCGTCAAACCAGTCGGGGAAAGGGTTAGGTTGTTCTTTCCCGTAAACATATAAGGTTTCGCCCTTGTGACGATGTAACTCACCACAACCTTCTTCATAGTCGGGAGTCTGAGGTTTGAGTGCTTTGATACCATCATCCCAACATTTCACCGCAGCTTTGTAATTTTGAGATTTGAGAAGTGCTATACCCTTATTACCCCAAACCAGCAAATTTTGGTAATCTGTTAGGCGTAGGGCTTCATCAAAAGAGGCGATCGCTTCTTCATATCTTCCTAAATCATGCAGCGCCACTCCCCGGTTGTACCAAGCACTGTAGTCGTCAGGTTTAATTTCTATGGCTTTGTCACAGGAAGCAACTGCATCTTCATATCTTCCTAAATCACCCAGCGCGATTCCCCGGTTGTTCCAAGCACTGTAGTCGTCAGGTTTAATTTCTATGGCTTTGTCGTAGGAAGCAACTGCATCTTCATATCTTCCTAAATTAGTTAGCGCGTTTCCCCGGTTGTTCCAAGCACTGTCGTCGTCAGGTTTAATTTCTATGGCTTTGTCATAGGAAACAACTGCATCTTCATATCTTCCTAATTCATCCAGTGCAACTCCCCTGTTGTACCAAGCACTTTTGTCGTCAGGTTTAATTTCTATGGCTTTGTCACAGGAAGCAACTGCATCTTCATATCTTCCTAAATCACCCAGCGCCACTCCCCGGTTGTTCCAAGCAATGTAGTCGTCAGGTTTAATTTCTATGGCTTTGTCACAGGAAGCAACTGCATCTTCATATCTTCCTAAATTACCCAGCGCCACTCCCCGGTTGTTCCAAGCACTTTTGTCGTCAGGTTTAATTTCTATGGCTTTGTCATAGGAAGCAACTGCATCTTCATATCTTCCTAAATCATCCAGCGCAATACCTCTACCCCGCCAATCTTCCGCATCTTGAGGCGTCAATGCAATAGCTTGCTCGAAATCTAACTCTGCTTGCTGTGTCTGCTTTAGTTGTTTATACGCCATACCCCGACGTGCTAACGCCAAAATATAATTCGGCTTGACCTCCAGAGCTTGCTTGAGAAATTCTACCGACTCCTCGTATTTTTCCTGTCGGTAACAAGCTAAACCCAAACCATACAATACCTTGTGGTTTTGCGGTTCCAGTGCAGCAGCTTGCTGAAAAGTTTGCAAACCGGCTGCGTAATCTCCCCTATCCAGTCGATCGTGTCCTTGTTGGATTAAGCTAGCTACACTGGGCTTTAGCGTCATCTTCCCATAGTTGATAGTACTGACTTTTTATTATAGGTCAATGGTTTTAAATATAACAATTTATGTAGTTTGTATTACTATTACGCAATACTATTTATATTTTTACTTGAAATACACAAGGTTAAAACTTACGCCTTTTTTAAAAGAATAATAACTGATCAACTAACGTAATTTCCTAACAATCCTCACCAACCTCCTGAACTTAATCGCACTCACGGTTACACACAATGCAGTTAACCGCCAATAAGTAATAAAAGTCACTTTCCACTTCGCAATTCCACTAGCAAGTAACTGACGACGAGCCAGCAAAATATCATGCAACCAATCTTGATACTCTTCCCATTCGCGCGGTGAATTTTGTGAAAGAATTTTAGCGATCGCATCAGCAAATCTGACTTCACCTTTAACTGAGTTGTGTGATCTATTTTTTCTCGAACGACGGGTAATAATTCTATGCCGTCTAATTGTCGTATAGCTAATAATAAGACTTGCAATAATAAGAGTAATGCTTAGACCCAGAGCAAAAGCCTGAGGTAAGCCAAATTTTACCAATAGAACACCAATAACTAAAATAAGAGCGTAAATAGCACCTTCACAAATCAGATAGAGAAGAATTTTAGGAATTCCAATCAATACAAGACGTAATTGACTAAAAATACTCTTAAGCAAAGAATTAGTAGATTTTCGACTATATTTTTTCATATTTTAGTTCTTCCTTAGATTAGTTCAAAAAATTAATTCGATTAGAGATTAAATCAAGTCGCAAATAGCCTTAATGCTTCTAAAAATTGTTCCTTTTTATCCAGTGCTTGCAACCCGGAACCCGTGATTTTGTAATATCTTCTCCGCGCTCCTGTTGTTTCCTCTGCTGCTTCATCTCCCCATCGAGACTCCACAAATCCCCGTTTTTCTAGTTTCCTCAATGTAGGATAAAGGGAACTAAAACCAATTGTGCGATCGCCATTACTAGCTTTAGCGATCGCGTCCATGATTTCTAGTCCATACCTTTCTTTAAAGGACAGCGCATTAAGAATTGCTTCTTCTATGAGTGTTAAATCTAGGGTGTCCTCTTTCTTACGATTAGCCATATCTTGAAAATGATGATTATCCTAATAATTATTATATATTCATTTTTTGAATATACGTAAATGTAGTAAAAGTAAAAATGATACAAATCCAAACTTCCCCAATTAATTTTTCCCCTTATTAGAGGGGTTAGGGGGATCTAAATCCAACATAACTAGTAACTGACATTATTATTGAACTAAATACCAAAAAAATCTCGCTCATGGAATTGGTCTTTCTCTAGAAGTGCAAACTTAGAGAGAAATCATCCATAAAGCGATCTCAATTTAATTCACGTTAGACGTAAATTATCCACAAATTTTTAGAAAAACCATTGTCCTAAACACTGGGAGGTGTTTTATTTATCTCTCTTAAGGAGATAATTTAGACCTTAGACAGAACTAATCCTTGTTTGTAGCGGGATCTCCTTCGTAGGGTTGTACTCCTGTCTTGGGATAGTCATCATCGGTTGGAGTAAAAATTCTTTTAGCTCCACCGGAAATAAATTCAATAGTTTTTTGAAAAATATTTCCAATTGACTGAGAAATTTTACGAAATGCGGACATAATCAATGCTCCTTGATTTCATTTATTGAAAAACCTTCAACAAACTTCTCTCACATCAAATAAAGACTCTGAATACTGAAAAATCAAACTGAAAAATCAAAAAATCTGAAACAGCAATTTACTTGGTTTCAGCGATAAGCTAGCTCTCCCATAATCGGGGGAACAATCTGTACACTATTCGTTTGTTCGGTATTCGCTATATTCGGATCTATAATTTCGGGTTTAGGAGTTGTGCGTCGCGTCCACCAAATGCTTACGAGCAAGGTTAAAAATAACATTATTATGTAAGCAATCGAAAGTTTTTGATGGAATGGATTGGTATCTTGGGTCTTCATATTCACCTCCCGCACTGGCGATCGGGTTTAATTTCTTAAAGATTATGAGACTTTAAGGTTTACCCTTTGACCGCTTCCTTTAACTCCACTATTAGATTAGGAAAAGAATTTGGGGAATTTGTGAGGATCGGGAAATAGTTATATCAATTTTCTTTAATATTCTTGTACTTTGTTTATGAAAGGTAACAACGCTAAGACCTCTCAACAACGCCAGTTGCAATCTGCTGCAGCTACCCTCTAGGCTGGAAATGCTGTCTGTACGCGTAGCGTGTCAAGCGAGACAGGAAATAGGGAACAGAAAACAAATTCAAACAGTTGATGCGCATGAGTATTTTTTGATACTAGTATTACAGGATAAATTCTTCCGTAAACACAGCTTCTTGATAAATTGCTTCCACTTTGAACTTTTTCCCAGGAGATTCACAAAATCCTAGCTGAATAATGCAATCTGATTCGGTTGCGATCACTTCTTCGCTTTCTGCTTCATTTGAATTGTAATTCAGCGTTACTTTTAATTTCAAACCTTGCGGTAAACAATATTCATTTTCTGGACGAATCTGTACAATTACACCTTTTTCTTCATTTTCTTCGGGTTTCATCTTTACTACCAAGGCAAATTTTTTATTATTAAGTAATGACTCAAAATCAAATAATTTACCTTTCTGAATTGGATATTCAGGAGAATGGTTACTTCTTAAGTAAACAGGATCGGGTATTTGCAGTGTTAAAATTTCTTCAAGAGATTGCCAACTTTTTGTAAATCCTCCACTCCACCACTGTTCGAGATTTACCAAAGATTGAGTAAATATATTGGAAGTCCTATTAATAGTTGGTAACAACCTCCGATTGATTATGCTTTCTTTGGGTAAAGTAATAGCATCAGGTTCTAAAAAGCGAGCATAAATTAGCAGGTTATTCATTTGATTATCAAAGCGCAAGAATGGTATATTAATACTATTTTTGTTTCGCATTGTATCATTAATATCAACAGATTTATGATATCTTAATACTTCATCACGATCCATAAAACCATGAATAATCAATTTTTCTTCATCTTCGATAATTTCAACCAATACATATAAATCATCTGCTAGTTCTGGAGAATATATGATATTTTTAGGTACAGTTATCCAGTCATCAAATAAATTGTCTATTGTAATTAAACAAAGCTTAAAATTGCTTATTTCGATATTACGGATAGTATCCGTTAAGTTTTGATATTCAGGTTGAAATATGGAAGAATTATTGATATTGATATTAATATCTGGTGCTAATTCTTGTAACCATTCTTCAAAAGCAAATAAAGAAATTGCACTTAAATATGTTTTCCATTGATTTCTTTCACCAGTTACTTGGTGACTAATTTCTCTCGCTTTGTCAAAGTATTGTGATTTTAAGAAAATAATTATTGTTTCCAAATTTGGTTCGACCAAATTTGGTTCGAGATGTTGTGAATTATCTAATATTAAGTCAAACATGTTTTTTCTCTTTACTATTTAATCTATAAATTTGCTTGGATTTCTCTGGTTTTTCTAATTTGCTGTTACTGAATTAATAAACTATGTGACTAAGTTTGAATTTGTGATTCTTTTTGTAACAAGCATTGAATATCTCATTTGGAGAGTTACTGAAAGCTAGGATTTCCCAGTGATTATATTTTTCAAGTTTTTGTTAGTACAAAATTCAGCGTGATAGTCAGAATTATTATGATATTTAGTGGCACTTCCCGATTGATTTCAGCTGCATTCCTTACTTGTATCATGCAAATATTGACGCAATCGTTGAGCAAATAAACTATTTCTGCTCCGGTATTTACCGGAATTTATTTCTGCGAATGCTTCTTTAAAAGCCATATCGTAGATATAATCTCTGGTTGCTTCGGCTACAATTTTTAGTTTTTCTGGACTTTTCGATATAGAATTTAAACGAGAATCTACTGGGTTTTCTATAAGATTTTTAAGCAAAATTTCCTCGGTTAGGTACTCAGTAGTTTTCAGAAGTTGCTTTAAATTGAATATCCGTCTTGTTTTCACTCTATCAATAGACCACAAATTAGCAATTTCGTGTATGCTTAGAGGATTACTTTTTTGATAATAGAGTCCTAAACCTTCTGGGAATTTATTTGCGAAGCTACTGTATGCTTTACTTTTTCTCAAGTCTGAAACTTTTTCGGGTATTTTTTGAGCGATCGCTTGAGATAAAACTTTGATAAATAGGTTACTTATCACATTTAATAATTCTTGCCACTCTATTAATACTGGATCTAAATAAGCACCAGGAGGTAGATTAACTTGAACGGAATAATTATCATTGTCTATCTGCGATCCTACATCTAGTGATTCTGCTTGAGGAGTACCAAGCTTTGTCGAATACATATCCTGACGTAATATGTATGCAATACCTTTGAGACACCCTATCAGTTCTTCATGAGATTTTAGAGTGATATCTCGTTTCCGCAAGGAATATAGTATTTCTTGTAGTTGCTTGATTGTTGGATTTGTACATTTTCCTGTTTGACCATACAAGCGTCTATCACGACGATAAACTTGATGAAAGGCTTCTAAAATCTCACGTTCATTATGTTGTAAATGAGACTTGAGGGCATTGGGAATATCTTTACATAGTAGCGACCAATCACTAGGAATTCTGACTCTGTATTCCAACAAAAAATTTTTCAAATCCCTATTCTGTTGAGTAAATCTAATCGCCCAGTTATCTAAACTTTCTCTTTTAGATAAGTTTGGATTATAGGTTCGTAAAATTTCTATACTTTGATAATTTCCTTTATTCGTTATTGCTTGAGTAGAACCATCTTCCTTTAACATTAGCTGAGTTTTACCATCTCTGTCCAAAATGATGAAGTTTTTCCCATCATCATTTAGAACATATGGCAACAAATCATGATAAGTAAAGGGTTTAGGAGTATCAGTTCTGGAGGTCGAATTAATAATTATTTTGCAAGTTTTTGCGATCGCATGAGAAATGTAGCACCTCAAGCAAAGTCCAGCTAAAGCGCGAGTGTAAATGTCACAACTATCATCATGAAAAATTTTCCACAAATGCGTTTGAGTATTCTGGTGTATCACTCTAGATAAAGTTTGTTGGCGACTTTCCTGTGGGAATGTTTTTTTAAAGAACTCTTTTGCTAAGGTTAATGCTTGATCTCTGTAACCTCTTGTGAATGTACCATTGGGAGCTATAGGATTAGTAATGGTACAAATTGTCCAATATTTTGAAATATCTATATCCATAGTTCTTATATACATCTTTAGTTGTTTTGTGCATTCTCATGAATATTGATATTTATGAGAAAAATGCTAGAGATAAACAAGTTAACCGGTCACTTATCCTCAAAAAATTTGTAATTAATAAAAATTTGTAATTAATATAGTTGGACAGAATTAATTACATGATGTCATTGCGTTAATGTCAGCGTGCGTGCAGTGGGTATGGAGCATTGCGTAGCGTGTCGAAGACATAGTAGAATGACTCATGTGCTAAGTGCTAACGCAAATGACGGTAAATATTTTTGTCCACCACTTAGAGCTTTTGAGGAATTACGTGTATATAGTATTGTGAATTTTTTAGGGATACAGTAGTGAAAAGTGAAAAATCAACAGTTAAAAGTCAAATTCATTAAGTTTGATGCGTTCGTTTGTCGTTATCACCCTGTGAATATTACCCTAAAGTCAATACCCCACAGCTTTTTTTGCTCAAACGCACATGAAGAATGATAGTTCGGTGAATTTTCTCTTAACCTGTAAATTCTTTCAACCTGTAAATAATAGTAAAAGGTATATTGTTGCTCGTTAGTCGGATTATGTATTAGCAATTTTATTCATCTATCTGCAGACTTATTTCACAAAAAAATTTATTTCATAAAATGAATTTAAATAAAATAATAAAGAATTATTGATATTTTTACAAAAAACAACAAGCAACAAGTGTCATCATATCAAAAGGGTTAATAATAATAGCACCCAGATAATCAGCGAGGGTTAGGAAGTGTATTCATGCAGGTACTGGTAAATTTTAAGTTTGGTGATGGTGACTTTGCTAATGGATTCTCTGAGACCGTCATTAAGGCAAACATTGCTTCAGGTCAGCACTCTAAAGATATAAAAATCCAGTTACCCTCTGCACCCCTAATTCCTAGTTTGTATAGAAATTGGCAAAATAGATACATTGAGTTATTTGAAGCTCGTGGGATCAAAATTTTACCCTCCAAATCTTTGGCGACAAATTTTTATCCAGAGAATGAGAATGATGTTATCAGAGGTTTTACGAAAATACCAACTAATTTATCATTTGAGCAGTCTAAGCAAGAGTGTGATAGTTATGCATTGGATTTATGTACTGAAGTTAACCAATGGTTAGAAAAAATTAGGTCACAGTTAGAAAGACAACTGCTGTTAGAGGCAAATTCTCAAGTTTTGTTGGAGATTCATACTCAAAATATTACATCGCAGCAAACAAAGGATATTTTACATCGTTTACCTTGGCGGGAATGGGATTATTTTCACAAAGGTTCGGGTTTAGAGGTTGAAGTTGTTTTATGTTTGAGTGAATTTGAGTCGAATTCGCCGGAAGTTAAGGATGATGGAAAATTTAGAAGGGTAAAAATTACAAGTATCTTTGGTGATAGTAAAAATATAAATGTTGAAAGCGATAAGGAATTAATTACAAAGCTTGAAGGTCGCGGAGCAGAGTTAATTCTTCTGGAGCAACCGCAACGTCAAGAATTTAGCAAGTTATGGGATGAACCTTGCGATATCTTATTTTATAGCGGTCATAGCGAAACCTTTGAAGATGGAACAGTTGGTTCGCTGCAAATTAATTCACAAGAAAATTTAAATTTACAGGAAATCAGAAATACTTTAGGGGAAGCAGTAAAAAAGGGTTTAAAGTTAGCAATATTTAATTCCTGTGATGGTTTGGGTTTAGGGAAGCAATTAGCAGATTTACATTTACCCTATATCATAGTTTGGCGCGAACCAGTACCGGATAAAATCGCAATCGGTTTTCTTGAGTATTTTCTCAATTCGTACACAGAAGGAAAATCTTTATTTACCTCGGTGCGAGATGCAAGACTTAAGTTTATAGAATTAACACCTGAGTCAGAAAAGCAAATACCAGGATTAAACTGGTTACCAATTATCTGTAAAAATACCAGCGATTCACCTCCAACTTGGGAAGATTTGGGAGGGTTAAGAGGTAAACTTCCCAACTGTCCTTACAAAGGATTATCTGCATTTACAGAGGAAGATAAGAATTTCTTTTTTGGTCGAGATAATGCGATCGCCGATTTAGTTCAAGCAGTAGATACCCAACCTTTAGTTGGAGTCATTGGTGCTTCTGGAAGTGGGAAGTCGTCCTTAGTGTTTGCGGGTTTAGTTCCTCATTTAAGGACGACTAGTAAGGTAGAAATAGTATCCTTCCGTCCGGGGAAGAATCCCTTTGACTCTTTGACTGTTGCTTTGAGTTCCCATATCAGGTCTACTGTAATTGCGACCCAAGGAAGCAATCCCAACCTATTAGAAATTAGTAACGAGTGCGCAAGTCCAACACAAATAAACTTGCTTCATGATGAAAAAGCTTTGCACCGATTAATCGAAAATATTGTTGCTTCTGGTCAAATTTCCCCACAATCCTCTAAAAATATACCACAACTGTGTAGAGACGTTCCATGGAACGTCTCTATCAGGGACTATGGAGTAACGGATAATTCTGTTGTGGGGACGTCTAACGGACAGACATCCTACCAACACCAACGTTTTGTATTAATTGCAGACCAATTTGAAGAACTTTACACTTTAACCTCGGAAAAACAACGTCAAACTTTCTTAGATGCATTGCTTTACGCTGTCAGATTTACCCCAGGTTTTACCCTGGTGTTCACCCTCAGGGCTGATTTTATGGGAAAAACCTTTGTTGACTATAAACCAATGGGTGAAACTTTGCGGAAATACCCCCCAATATTAGTCACACAGATGAACCGTGTTGAATTAACTGCAGCGATCGAACAACCAGCCGCTAAGATGAAGGTGGAATTTGAGAAGGGTTTAACCAGTAAACTGATTGACGATCTTGGTGAGCAACCAGGACGTTTACCTTTATTGGAATTTACCCTATCCCAGCTTTGGGATAGACATGATAAATGGTATCTCACCCATCAAGCTTACGAAGAAATTGGTGGTTTAGAAAAAGCTTTAGCTAAATATGCAGATTCAATATTAAATTCCTTATCTGATGAGGACAAAGAAAAAGCGGAGCAGATATTTATTCAGTTAGTTAGTCCGGGGGAAGGTACGGAAGATACCAAACGTAAAGCAACCCGTGGTGAAGTGGGGGAAGATAATTGGGATTGGGTAGAATTTTTCGCGAATAAACGTTTGCTGGTAACTGGTTGGGATCAAAGTACTCAAGAGAAAACGGTAGAGATTATCCATGAAGCACTGATTCGAGAATGGGGAATGCTGTGCGAATGGATCAAAAGCAATCGTCAGTTCCGGGTTTGGCAGGAACGGTTACAGTTTACAGTAGTTAAATGGGAAGATAAAAAGCGTTCACCGGAATATTTGTTAAGTGGTGGTAATTTAGGTGAAGCAGAAGGTTGGTATTTCGATCAAAAATATCAGGAGTATTTGAGCGATTCTCAAAGTGAATTTATTCGGGAGAGTTTGGATGCAAAGGATCGGGAAGAAGCAGAACAAGAGCGTCAACGACAGGAAAAAGTACGGTTGCAAAAACGTGCAATTAGTTGGCTTAGTGGTGGTTTGTTAGCTGTTTCTGCTGCTACTGGGTTTGCTGGTTGGAATTGGGTAAATGCGGAGATAACGTCTACAAGAGAACGGCTTAATAGTTCAATTCTAACTTCAGAAAACTATTTGGATTTAGAGGATTATAGTGATGCATTGTTTGAAGCTATTAAAACCCAGCAATTCTTAGATGATAGCTGGTGGAAAAGTCAAGTACCAAATGATATCAAGAAGAAAATTCAAATAGTAATTAATCAGCCAATTCATTCCTTTATAGAAGCAAAACACACCATTAAAGGACATAAAGAAGCGGTTACGAGGGTGGTATTGAGCCCAGATGGTAAAACAATTGCTTCCGCATCTTTAGATGAAACAGTAAAGTTATGGGATGCACAGAATCGTCAATTAATCCACACCTTGGAGGGACATAAAAATGAGGTTTGGAGTGTGGTATTTAGCCCGGATGGTAAAACAATTGTTTCCGCATCAACAGATGGAATATTAAAGTTGTGGGATGCACAGAATCGTCAATTAATCCACACCTGGGAAGGACATAAAAACTCGGTTATGAGCGTGGTATTTAGCCCAGATGGTAAAACAATTGCTTCCGCATCAACAGATAGAACAGTAAAGTTGTGGGACGCACAGAATCGTCAATTAATCCACACCTTAAAGGGACATGAAAACTCGGTTTGGAGTGTGGTATTTAGCCCAGATGGTAAAACAATTGCTTCCGCATCTTTAGATGGAACAGTAAAGTTATGGGATGCACAGAATCGTAACTTAATCCACACCTTGGAGGGACATAAAAATGAGGTTTGGAGTGTGGTATTTAGCCCGGATGGTAAAACAATTGCTTCCGCATCTTTTGGTGGAATATTAAAGTTGTGGGATGTACAGAATCGTCAATTAATCCACACCTGGGAAGGACATAAAAACTCGGTTTGGAGTGTAGTATTTAGCCCAGATGGTAAAACAATTGCTTCCGCATCTTTAGATGGAACAGTAAAGTTGTGGGATGCACAGAATCGTAAATTAATCTACACCTTGGAGGGACATAAAAATGAGGTTTGGAGTGTGGTATTTAGCCCAGATGGTAAAACAATTGCTTCCGCATCTTTTGATGAAACAGTAAAGTTGTGGGATAAACAGAATCGTAAATTAATCAATACCTTGGAGGGACATAAAAGCTCGGTTTCGAGTGTGGTATTTAGCCCAGATGGTAAAACAATTGCTTCCGGATCAACAGATAGAACAGTAAAGTTGTGGGATGCACAGAATCGTAAATTAATCTACACCTTGGAGGGACATAAAAACTCGGTTTCGAGTGTAGTATTTAGCCCAGATGGTAAAACAATTGCTTCCGCATCTTTTGATGGAACAGTAAAGTTGTGGGATGCACAGAATCGTCAATTAATCTACACCTTGAAGGGACATAAAAACTCGGTTTGGAGTGTGGTATTTAGCCCAGATGGTAAAACAATTGCTTCCGGATCAACAGGTGGAATATTAAAGTTGTGGGATGCACAGAATCGTCAATTAATCCACACCTGGGAAGGACATAAAAACTCGCTTAGGAGTGTGGTATTTAGCCCAGATGGTAAAACAATTGCTTCCGCATCTTTTGATGGAACAGTAAAGTTGTGGGATGCACAGAATCGTCAATTAATCTACACCTTGAAGGGACATAAAAAC
>NZ_JASJDK010000210.1 GCF_030065675.1 Mastigocoleus sp. MO_188.B34
CTTTATGATGGTTATTTGACAGTAGTAACTGAAGCTTGGCATTTACACTTATGGGTTGATGAGAATTTAGGTGGTCCTAATAATCAAACTCCTTTGGAATTAAGACGACAAAGAAGAGTAAGTCGTGCGGCTTTTTATCGACGTTTTAATAAACATGGGAAAACCAGAAGTTGGGGAATTGAATTTTGGAATGGTTGTAATGAAAATGTAATGACAATTTTCTTACCTAATCCTTTAGTCGATGGTGAAAACTTATTACCTGAAGGTAAACCAGACTTATCTAAGTTAGCTCTCTATGAAGAATTACGGGAGATTTATGTATTAGGTACAAAGCCAATGCCGTTTACTCAAAATCCCTTAAAACGGTCTTATATTTCAGTTTGTACTTCTGGAAGATGTTTACCTTCCCGTAATTATAAACCTACTTATGAAGCATTAAAAAATGCTGTTGAAAAAGCAGGCTTAGATATAGAAGTAAGAACCTCAGGGTGTTTAGAAGTTTGTAAATTAGGACCTGTAGTATTTAATTCTGAAGATAGAACTTGGTACACTCGTGTTAAGCCAGAGATTGCTGAAGAAATTGTTGAAAAACATTTAATTCAAGGTAATAAAGTTACCGAGCATATTTATCCTCCAGAATCTGTTTAAACAAATATTGAATAAATTAGGATTTACAGAATAAGGTACATTCAGAGATTACGAGTTTAACCAAGAGAAATTTGTTGACTTGAAGTTATTCTCATTACTCCACAGAGATTTCTTAAATTTATTTCAAAAATAATGTTGGAAATTCAAAAAATTCCCATTAGTATCCTAAAAAAAATTTATGAATATAACAAAATATAAGAAAAATAATTTATTTTTTTTTGGTATTCAAACAATATTTGTTGCAGCTTTAATTATTGCTTGTAATAGTACTCCAAACAGTACAACAATCTCATCACCTGGAAACAAAGAATGCATTCAAAATTTTAATCCTAATACAGACTACTTTCCCAAAAAAGCCAGCATTAATTATGCTGCAGGCTTTGCTGTTGAATATCACAATAATTATAAAATTGTAACAGTAAAAAATCCTTGGCGGGAAGCGAAAACAGGTTTGAAATATGTTTTAGTTCAATGCGGTACACCAACACCAGAAGGATTTAAAGAAACTGAGGTAATTACAGTACCCATAAATACTGTTGCATCTCTTTCTACTACACATTTACCCCATTTAGCAAAATTAGGAGTAGTAGATAAACTCGTCGGTGTGAGTAATCCTAAAACAGTTAATACCCCAGAAGTAGTTGAGAAAATCAAAGCAGGTCAAATCGCAGAATTAGGCAATAATAATGTGAATTTGGAACGATTATTAGAACTCAATCCCGATCTAATCACAACTTATGGAACAGGAAATCCACAAGTCGATAATCATTCAAAATTATTAGAAGCAGGATTAAAAGTAGCAATCAATGCTGAATATATGGAAACATCGCCGTTAGGTCGTGCAGAATGGTTAAAGTTTACAGCTTTGTTTTTTAATAAAGAAGATATTGCAGAAAAAGAATTTAGTGAAATAGCGAAGAAATATCAAGATATTGCTGAAGCGGTAAAATCTATCAAAAAGCGCCCAAAAGTATTTACTGGATTTAACTTTAAAGGAACTTGGTATACTCCAGGATGCAAAAGTTATGCAGTCCAATATTTAGCTGATGCTGGTGCTGATTATTTTTGTGCTGAAAATTCTTCTGGTAGCACACTTTTATCTTTTGAAAATGTTTTTGAACGCGCTGCTACAGCAGATTATTGGTTAAATGTAAGTCAATCTTGGCAAACTTTAAAAGATGTAATTACAGCAGATAGTCGCTATGGTGATTTTCAAGCAGTGAAAAAGGGTAATGTTTACAATAATAATGCTCGTTTAAATGAAAATGGTGGTAATGACTATTGGGAAGGTGGTATTAGTAATCCGAATCTAGTTTTAGCTGATTTAATTAAAATTTTTCATCCTGAATTATTACCAAATCATAATCTGGTATTTTACCAAAAACTGAATTAATTATTTTCTGTTTTTGTTTTTATTTTTATTTTCAATATATATCATTTATCTTACAAAATTGAGAAAAATAGTTTCGTTAGGATATTTGAAGTTGTTTTAAAAGGAGGATATTAAATAAATTGAATCAACTATTAATTAAGCAATTTTTTTTAATAAGGTACGTTACGCTGTCGCTAACACACCCTACTGGACTGACACGCCTAAAATGATGCAATAGATTTGTCCTAAAATTTATTTCAATTAATGATTTTTGGATTTTGCTAACACACTATTTTAGCTGTGTCAGTCCACTACGAAGGGACTTTGATTTTTTATCATAAATTATATGTTTATACGTAAAGGTCGAAATTATAAGAAAAAATCACAAAAAAAGAAAACTCAGAAAATTATTATTTTTGCAATTTTACTAATTAGCTTAATTTTTGTATTTTTGTTGGATTTAGCTTTTGGCTCTGTTCACATTCCAATTCAGGAAGTTATTAATATTCTTCTGGGAGGAGAAGCAATAAAAGCCAGTTGGAATACTATTATTCTCAAATTTCGCTTACCCAAAGCCTTAACTGCAACTTTAGCGGGTGCTGCTTTAGGTGTGAGTGGTTTGCAAATGCAGACCCTATTCAAAAATCCTTTAGCTGGACCATTTATCTTGGGGATTAGTTCTGGTGCTTCTTTGGGAGTCGCACTTATAGTACTCGCAGTCAATACCACTGCTATGGGTGCGTTGCTCGCAAATTTTGGAATAATTAACGACTTAGCTTTAGTTATAGCTGCTACTTTAGGTGCAGGATTGGTACTGGGAATGGTGCTACTAATATCTCATCATGTAGCCGATTCCATGACACTATTAATTTTGGGATTACTGCTTGGTTATGCAACTAGTGCGATTGTCAGTATTTTGCTTCAATTTAGCGAGAATAATCAAATTCAATCATATTTGCAATGGACCTTTGGAAGTTTTGGTGGTGTAACTTGGCGACAGATGATAATTTTAGCCCCTGTGGTATTGCTAGGATTAATTGTATCTTCACTGTTCTCAAAACCCTTGAATCTAATGCTTTTAGGTCAAACTCAGGCTCAAACTTTGGGTTTAGCAGTGCAAAAAACAAGATTTTGGATTATTGGTAATGCTTCAATTTTGGCTGGTGCGATTACTGCATTTTGCGGTCCTATTGGATTTTTAGGTGTTGTGGTTCCCCATCTATGTCGTAGTTTATTTAAAACTGCAGACCATAAAATATTGATTCCCGTTGTTGCGGTGATGGGTGCGATACTAGCATTATTTGCAGATTTATTATCCCAGCTACCCGGTAGTCAGAGCGTTTTACCTTTGAACTCTGTCACTGCTTTGATTGGTACTCCAATTGTGATGTGGGTGATTTTATATCGTCATCGCTCAATATGAATATTCTCATTACTAAAAAGTCCCAGATAATATTTTCCAAACAGTAAAAAATGATCGGAAAATTTTTCCCGCTCAAAATTCATTTTCCCTCTCAAAATTCAAATAACAGATTTCAGTTTTTTAGTTTTCCAGATAAAGAGAATATAGTAAAATACTGCACATTGCAGTAGAAATATTACCAAACTCAATCTTGGATCGCCTGTTTCATTTACTGTCCATACAGCATTGGTAGGAATAGCTGAATCCTTTGTATTCATTAAGAGAAAAATACTCATATTATTTGCCGCATGAGTTCCAAGAGCTAATTCTAAGCCATTATCTTTAAGGGTTATCAAAGACATAAATGCTCCAAAAGCAAAGTAGGTTAAAGCTAACCAAACTGGTCCTCGTTGTAATTCTGGATTTAATAAATGTGGGAACATAAATAACAGACTAGTAATAATAATTAGGAAAAATTTATTTTTAGTAACTAGACTCATTCCCTGTAGAAGATAGCCACGGAAAAATAATTCTTCTGCTGAAATCTGGATCGGAGTTAATATCAGTGCAAATAAAAGTAATGGGAACCATTTCTCAGCTTGAAAAGAAAAAGTATAGTTTTGAGGATCTATAAATATAAAAACCCCCATCAAGATTAACTGCAGCAAGAACCAAATAGAAAAGCCTAATAGCAGACGTTTGGAATTAATTTGAGCATCTGCATTAATTAGTGTCCTAAATTTACGTTTATGTAACCACTTGACAACTATAAATATTGCTAAGACAAAGAAAATAAATTGGATATTTACTGTCACAAAAACTTCAGTGGAAGGGGTTTTAAAAAAAGTTTGTAACTGTTTCAGTAATTGTTCTTGTAACTCTGAAGTCCCGATTGAAGTTTCATCAAAAGATAACGAGGAATTTACAATAAATACAGCAATAATTCCGACAATGAAACTACCAATAATAATCCAGGTAAATAGTATCGTTAATATTCCCAATAGATAACGCCACCAATGATTATTACCTTGCTTGGATATTTCTAAGTAACTTTTACTCATGGCTCATACCTTATTCAATAAATAATTTCTATTCTTTCAATTAAAACCTGGGTTGAAAAATATCGGATATATTTTGTAAGTAACAAGCCAGACAAAAGTTTATGCAGACTGGCTTACATTTGAGTGTTGATTCTGCTTAACTTTAATACTACATTTTGTTACATTATATTTACATTGTATCAAAAGTCATAGGAATTAAAAGTCCTTCAGGTCAATTCGTTTACGAACTGATAATATTATTAGGAGCATTAATTTCATTTAAGTTTGTTTTAGTTAGTCAATAAATTCAAGTTGTAATCCTTTTAATATCGTAAAAAATGACTATCGAACCAAATAAGTGTGTCATAAAAAAATCAACAGATTCTTTAGAATATAAAGTGTTATGTGATGTAGTTGATAGTGCTTATGTTTTTTACAATACAGTAATTCCCCAGATGATGGAAGATCGAGATCTTGGCGTTAGTGAGGAAAGTGTTAATTCTAAGAGAGGGAATTTTCAACCAATTATTAATCTTCAAGAACATGCAGAAAATATATTAGATTACGTTCTAAGTTCCTTCTCAACAAAAGATACTAATGAAATACAGGGTTCAAATAAGATAAATTGTTTTTCTTATCAAGAAAATATCATTGATACAAACAATTTTTCATCTTTGAGAAATTGGAGAGAACCCAATGATATGTTATCTAATGCAGTTACTACAAATATAAGCTCCAGCCAAACAAACTATAAAATCGATGGAGTTATTGGGAATAACTCCTATATTGCTCTTGCGAGAGATATAGACCTGTTCAGCATTAATCTTAATGCAGGCGATCGCATTACTATAGATGTTGAGACTCCTGATTATTCCACCTTAGATTCTATTTTAGGGGTTTTTGGAAATAACGGAAATCGCCTTGCTTTTAACAATAATGATTCTGTACTAAACAAAGATAATACAACAGATTGTTATATTGACTTTACTGCCAATAAAACTGGTACTTATTATGTCGGAGTGGGAAGCAATCGTGGTAGTAGTGAAGGTCGATATAATCTCAATATAAATCTAAATTCCGACCCCAATCTAAGTTCCGACCCTAATCTAAGTTCTGACTCCAATCTAATTTCTAATCCCAACCCGAGTTCCAATTCTGGATTTGATATTACAATCAACTTTACTGGTAATGAATTGACTACAAGTCAAAGAGCAGTTTTTAATGAAGCTGCGAACAAATGGAGTAGCGTTATCACCGGCGATATTCCTGATGTTAACGTTCAGGATTTTGGTTTAGTTGACGATCTTGTTATCAATGCAAGTGCTCGTTCCATAGATGGTCGTGGTAATATTTTGGGTCAAGCTTCGCCACAATTACTCCGTTCTGATTCTGGCTTACCCGCAGTAGGAAACATGGAATTTGACTCTGCAGATTTAGAGCAGTTAGAACAAAGCGGACAACTTGTAGATGTAATCGTACATGAAATGGGTCATGTATTAGGTATTGGTACTCTTTGGAAACAAAAAGATTTGGTAACCGGTTCTGATACTAACGATCCGCGATTTACTGGTTCTCGTGCTACTGCTGAGTATAATCGTATTTTTGGGCTAAATGAGTCCTCTGTCCCTATTGCTAATACAGGAGGAGAAGGAACTCGCGAAGGACATTGGCGCGAATCGGTATTGACTAATGAGTTGATGACAGGGTTTATTAACTCTGGTGTTAATAATCCTCTCAGTAGTCTCACCGTAGCTTCTCTAGAAGATATTGGTTACGAAGTTAACTTAGCCGCAGCAGATCCTTTTTTCACCTAGTACCACTGCGTCGTAGTCATTAGCACGGCGTGTCCGTAGGACATAAGTGTTTTTTTTGCTAGCTTTGACCTTTTATAAATGGGTGCTTTATTTCCGCCGTATGTACTGGTCGTGTATTTGCAGTTTCTCAAATACTTTTTCCTGACTGCGATCGCTCATCTTTATCTCCTTGAAATTGGATATATTGTAGTACTTGTTAGTTTTTTCTTTTTCCAAGAAAGTAAAAAATGTACTTTTGGGTATATTTACAAAACCTCTTTAATTCATATCAATAAGTATTACAATTCATAGTTGTGTAATGACTAACTTTATTGGGTACAGTAACTTTTTGACCGCTAAAGTCTCTACCAAAATAACCATCATCAAAACCACGCCCAAATTCACCTCCAGCAGTACGAGCTTTGTAAGCTTTCCCTTTACGAAAATTTCTCTTTCCTTGACGATACCCATCAACATAAGCGTTTGGGTGATATGCAGGATCTTCATTAACAATCTCATGAGTGACAGGATGACAGTATTTAATTTTGTATTCCTGTTGTTTGTATTCTTCGTTCTCAAGAATAATGATTTCCGCTTGGGCTAATTGGTTATTTGCCAGGGTTGTAATGGAAAATAAACTTAATAATACGCTACTTACAAAAATATTTTTCATTATTTTCAAATAATTAATATACAATGAATTTTTAGCATTGCTTGAGAAAAGCAATTTTTATCAATAGTATTTAGTTAATTACTATTAATATTCTTGGTTTGCTTTGATATTTATATATTACAGAGTAGTAAATTGACTGTCCCAGATAATATTTTCCGGATAATCAAAAAATAACGGAAAAATTTTTCCGAACACAAAAAATAGCGGAAAAGTTTTTTATATTAGTGATACTTGCTGTTCAAATAAGAAAATAAATGCTAGTTTTTTAAATAGTTTGGTAACTATGGCGCGAGCATGAAAAATTGGCAACTTTTTTTAATTTCGGAGGTGTTTCGTGAATATGATTTAAGCAAAAAGGAGCAAGCGATTATGCTTGCAAAATTTCCTGACGAAGAAACAGTCAAAGTCAATAGACAAGTTGCAGACGGAGCATTTGAAGACGATCGCCTACCAGCAGATCCAGAAACTATCAGGAGACAACTCTGGACAATATATAACGAACGTTTTTCTCCTAAAGAGAACCGCGAATACTTTCCAGATTATGATCGCAAAGGTAGTAGTGCTAAAGATAAACTCTTTCAAGCCTGGTTAAAAGAAAAGTATTTGAAATGGAAGAGTCTTAATATTGACTCTAGCTCAACAAATCCGACAGCCAAAAACCAAGAGTTTACTAGTCCAATAATTACCCATCAAAAAACTACCCATCAACAAGTTACTGAGAAAGAAACTAATAAAAAAGTAGCGTTCGAGCAGAAAAGCTCTAATTTTCTCGCTAATCCTTTTATTCCCTTAGTTGGTAGAGTTGACGACCCGCAACTATTTTTCGGACGTGATCGAGAAATTAAGCAAATATTTGAAATTCTCAATAGCGGTAGTAGCGTGACATTGATCGGTGAAGAGGGTATCGGTAAGTCATCTATCCTGTGGAGTATTTGTCAACAAGCCGATAATTTTCTTAATTCATCCCGCGATTCAGTTTTTTTAGATTTAAATTGGATTCATGATGAGAATGAATTTTATACAGCTTTATGTGAAGAAATTAGACCTGTCCGGAATATTAACTTGGTGCCAAAAAAATGGTAGAACGGAGTTTTCACCGTCTACCAAAATGAAAAATCCACTTCATTATAT
>NZ_JASJDK010000081.1 GCF_030065675.1 Mastigocoleus sp. MO_188.B34
CCTCTAAAGAGGCGCATGCTCCGCTTATCGCCTCGAAGAAATCTCCTATTTTTATATTTCATTCTGTATCTATTTGTACTACGTTTTCAAAATGAGAATTGCTGGTTCCACATTCCAAAGTGATACAGTTCCATCTGAACTTACAGTAGCCAGCATTTTCCCATTACGACTGAACCGCAGAGAGTTAACTTCTCGTTTATGACCAACTAAGGTTGTGATTAATGTACCATCTAAATACCATATTTTTACTGTTCTATCATCACTGGCAGTGGCAATCATGTTTCTTCCATCAGGGCTAAAATCCATGCCCCAAATTCCAGCCTTATGACCTTCTAAAGTTCTTAATAAACTACCATTCAAATCCCACAATTTCACGGTTTTATCTTCACTAGAAGTTGCAATGACCTGGCTGTTGGGACTGAAGCGAATCCTGTAAATTTCTGCTTCATGAGCCTGCCATTCCTTCTGAAATATTCCTTTACGATCCCATATCTGGATTCTCCCATTGCGACTGCCAGCAGCAATCATTTTGCCATCAAGGCTAAAATTAACTGCAGATATTTTTGTATCAGCATTTGGTAGAAGTTTTATTAAAATCCCTTTTTGGCTCCAAATTTTTATAGTTCCATCAAGACTAGCTGAAGCAATAGTACTACCATCTGGGCTAAAAGCAACTTCAGTGATTGTTCCACTATCCTCTTCAAGGGTTTTTGTTACTCCTTTCCGCAAATCCCATAGTTTGGCAGTTTCATCCCCACTACCACTGGCAATCATCTCACCATTTGGGCTGAAAGTAACACTACTAACACCTTTACGATGCTCTTCAAGGGTTTTTATTATTACTCCCTGCAAGTTCCATATCTTGATAGTTTTATCCTCAGCACCACTAGCAATCATATTGCCATTGGGATTGATATCAACAGTATAAATTGCCCCACTATGCCCATCAAAATTAGTTAACAAATCGTTATTTAGTCGCCAAAGTTTAACTATTTTGTCGTCGCTTGCAGATGCAAGAATGTTGCCATCATTGTTAAAACTAACACTATTTACTCGTCCTTGATGCCCCTCAAAAGTTTTTAGAAGAAAACCATCTTGAGTACGCCATAACTTTACCTTTCCATCTTTATGAGCAGTGGCAATTCTGTTGCCATCGGGGCTGAATTTCACATCATTTATTTCATCTGAATCTATTGTAAGAGTTGTTTTTTTATCTTTCCTACTTAAATTCCAAATAATTACTGTCTTATCAAAACTAGCAGAGGCAATAGTTTGACCATCGGGACTAAAACTAACACCAATTACTGCATTTCTATGTCCTGTAAAAGTGTGAATCAAATTACCTTGGTCGTCCCAGAGTTTTACAGTACCATCTTTACTGGCAGTAGCAATTTTTCTTCCATCTTTACTAAAACTGACTTTGTAAACTTCTGCCTTATGACCCTCTAAAGTTTTTTGTAAAGAACGATCTTCAAGGCTCCAAAGCTTAACTGTCTTATCAGCACTAGCTGTAGCAACAGTTTTACCATCGGGACTAAAAGAAACACTCCAAATAGTATTGCGACTTTCTTCTAAATTACTTAAGAATTTTCCTTTCCGATCCCAGAGTTTTACAGTACCATCTTGACTGGCAGTAGCAATGATTTGACTATTGGGACTAAAGCTGACATCTACAACTTGTTTTGTGTGACCTTTTGTACCATTCAACGTAATAACTTCTTTCCCATCTGTAGTCCAAATTTTAGCAGTTTTATCGTAACTAGCAGAGGCAATTGTCTGACCATCAGGACTAAACTTAACTTGTTTAACAAGACCTTTGTGGTTTTGTAGGCGATTGCTTTCTCTTACCCAGTAAGCTGAACTGAGTGCTTCCATTACTTGAGCCTTTAGCTTTTTGTCCCTTCTGACCCAAATAGAACGCTGAAAATTTTTTCCTGCTTTTAAAGCATCTATAAGAGCATCAAAAGAATATCGATTTGAGTTGAAATTTGCTTTTGAAGATGTTATTTGTGCATTAATTTGACCTTTCTCTGCTATCTCCCAACTATTTAAAGCAGAATAAGTTAGCCCCACTAACACAGCTACGATTGATACAATTACAAAGTTAACTGTATGATAAGACCTTGAACTTACCCTAAATAGCTGTTTGCCATTTTCATCCAAATTAAGATAATTTTTGCATTTCCTCAGTTCCTGAAATTGATTACGCGGAATAGTTATGCGATAAAGTCGCCAGTTGCTTAGACATCTGTCAAATAGTTCAGTCGCTTTTTTGATTTCTAATTCTTTTAAACTATTCCACTGGTTAATTTTGTGAGCAAGATATTCGTGGGTAATTGAGTATTTTTTGGCTTGAGGTATAGTTTCAATCAGACGACTTCTATCTAGTTTTTCAATAATCTTTTCAACTTGTGTTTCTGAATAGTGTAATACTTGGGCAATTTCTTCAATAGATTTAAAAATACGCGTTCCTTGACTCGTTGTCATTTGTTTGAGAATCGACTTGACCTCATCTCGCTCATTTGGCATTTTAGTCAGAATTACATCAACATATTCTTGTAATACCCCCTCAACACCACCCAAAGACTGATATAAATCTTCTTTGATAATGATAATTTTTCCTTCTTTAATATCTTGTATATATTTAGTTTTTACCTCATCAAATAAACGATTACAGACAATTTGTAAGTGGACTGGCTCAATTTGCTCTACCGCCTCCTTCTCACTTTTTCTAATAAGATGAGGCACAAGCTCATTTTTTAAAAAATCTGGTTCATAAACTATCTTATCTTTGATAATTTCTAATGGTTTCTCGATCGCTTCTATAGCCTCTTCTACATTTAATGGCTCTAAATAATATTGATAACTCTCGGTGTTAAATTCAGGAATTAATTGCCAAAATTCTCCCAAGTTCCCGTAAAAATCTTGGCGCACAGAAATTACAATATTTAATTCCTGGGCGTTGAGTACCTGTAAACATTCAGTGAATTCTTGAATAAACTGCCCTCTCTTAATTAAAGGTAAATTTAAAAAGAATCTTTCAAATTGATCGAGAAAAATCGCCAGACGACGCTGACTTTGTTGAGAAGTTTGCTGTAAACATTCCAAAAGTGTATTACTCTTACTAAGATCAATGTTTACATTCTCCAGATTTTCAATACCAGCCTTAATTAGTTCAGTGGGATAGCCATAGTCCCGGAAAACCATTGTAAAATAGCCTTTTGTAACCAAATGTGGAATTATTCCAGCATTAATTAAAGAAGTTTTTCCACTGCCAGACTTACCGTTAAGCAAAATTAGCTTATGACTGGATATTTTGGATACTAGTAACTGGGAGACAGCTTCCCGACCAAAGAAAATATCTGCATCTGTGGTGTCGTAGTAACTCAAAAATTGATAGGGTTCTTCAATTTCAATTTTACCTTTTGCTCGATATTGTCCCCAATCTACCTTACCATTCCTAGCAACAGAAGCTAGGGCATAAAACTTGATATCGTATTTATTCCCACCGATAACATCTCCTGTGACAATTGTCTTGTCACCAAAGCCTATCTTATCCCTATTACCATCCATCTCATTAGTATTGTTCATCGTCACTTATTACATATTTATTTCTATAAATACATCCTTATTAATACTGCTAGTATCTTCTTCATAACTTTGTTATTTCATCCATAATCGGAAAAATTGTGCTACCAGTTTCTCCCATGTTTGTTACTTGCTCAAGAATTGTTTTAGTTTCTGCTAAATATTTATCTATCTTTTCTTGAACTTCTTGAGGATTTTTCCCATCTGCGTTTTTGGCTTCAATGATTGCAGCCGCTACCCTTCCTGTCGCAATATCTTTTTCGTCATCATCAAAATCTGCTTCTTTGATCAGGGCTTTTAACTTTTCAAGAAGTTGCACAACCTCACATTTTGTAACACCTTCTTTTGAGCTAGTAGTATTTTTAATAATCTTATCTCTTGCTACTACATCACCTATGACAGTCGTATACCCCTCAAAATTTATTCTGCTACGACGCTTATCTTGAATCTGAATCACTTTAGTCATATTGCTATTTCCTGGAGATGGAATTTCTAATTTTTCTTCAACAGGACTAGAAATTGCCACTGGATTTGGATTTTTCAGCAGTATGGGAATTAAATGTTCGGGAACAGCAAATGGTTCTCCTGTCTGATAATTTGTAGAGCGATTAACTTCTAACTGAATGCGATTACAGCCGAATTCGTAAGCAGATTTGATAGTCTCTCCAGAACCTAGTGCTTCATAAAATCCGACCGTAAAGGCGATCGCAGCATCATCTCGAACATCCTGACTCATGCCAATCACATAGTTTATGTGTTTTACAATAGCTTCAGCTTGCACTTGAGAATAGCAAGCATTGAGTAAAATGCATTCCACCCGATTGGTAAATAGTTTAAACAAGCCTGCGATCGCTTCCGTAGTCACCAAATGTTGTTGTCCCTCATTGCTTTCTAAAACTAGTCCTTCGCTCCCACTACCATGTCCGCAAAAGTGAACAATCCTGGGGTCTACTTCCAACAAAGCGCGTTGCAAGTCTTGGGGACGTAAAGCCTCTCTCTGTTCAAGTTCAAACTCCTCCCGTTTGGCTGAACGTCGTAATCCTTCTCGAATATCACGTATTTCTCGAGATAGATTTAAATCACCAAAAGGATTGGCTGCCAAAATTAGGATTTTATTGGACATAGTTGAGGAATGAGACTAACTACTCAATTCATTGTTTTTACTTTAGGGACTAATAAATATTGACGTAAGTACAAGTGGTATATATACTTATATTTTCTATACTTTTATTACGCTTGGAGTTATTGTTCTATTTATTACTTGTATAATTACATGTCTTCTTGTTAAGTAATTATGCCTCCGTCATGCTTATATTTAACAGTTACCAACAAATTGTGATGAACTTGTGAGTATATATTCAATTTAATATTTTTAAATCAAATAAACAAATAAAATGACACATTTTTTTTATACAAAATAATTTAATTGTTTATTAAGCCAAAAGTTACATATAATATTATTTATTTTTGATGCAATGTGCTTTAGGCGACAATGCAAAATATTACCCAATACAGTTTCCCTAGCACGTCTTGGAAATCGATACAATTATGAAATAACTGATATGAGAAATAAGCAGGTAAACCTAGTTAATTGAACTTAAGTCGCAGACATCTCCAGCTAAACCTGCAATTTTTCCAGAATTTGCATTCTCTCCGTAACATATTCCTAATTTTGAATATCAAGCTAATATAACTCTAGTTTGTCACTTTTTCTGTCTAACTTTGTCACTTTTGACCTTTAAACTTCAAAGAAGGAAAATCTTTTTTGAGCTAGCTCAGCTTTGCTTAAACTCTTATAGATGGCTATCTTATCTACAAGCTTGTAAAAAATAATATTCATAGTAACCCCATTAATGACAGAAACTCTATTTGGCGATATGGGTGATAAACCCGCAGTCCATCGCTAATTTGGCTGGAAGGAACAATCCTAGAAGTTTTACTTATAAGTGATTCAACGGAGGTCAGATTTAAGTCATGACAATATTTACCGTATCTAATACTAATGACGCTGGTGCAGGTTCTCTTCGCGATGCAATCCTAGGAGCAAATCAATCCTCAGGTTTGGATAACATTTTGTTTGATATCCCAGGGATGGAATCCCACACTATCCAACTTGCATCTGCTCTACCTGATATTACAGATCAAGTCATTATTGATGGTACTACCCAATCTGAGTTTGGCGGTATGCCGAGCATTGAACTAAATGGTGCAAATGCAGGAACTGATGTTAATGGATTAACTATTACTCGCGGAGGACGTGGTAGTACTATTCGAGGATTAGCAATCCATAGTTTCAGTGGTTCAGGTATTAGCCTCAATGGTTCGGATGATAACAAAATAGTAGGGAACTATATTGGTACTGATATCACTGGTACTATGGATCTCGGTAATCAGGGTAATGGTATTAGTCTGGAAAATGGAGCTTCTGATAATCTGATTGGTGGAGGCTTAAAAGATACAATTACTTCTACTAGTCTTGCTAACGTCAAGAGCTTAGGAGTTAATGGTAACCTCATCTTGGGTAATGATGGTGACGGTATTGCATTAACTGGTCGTGGAACCAAAAATAATCAGATAGAAGGAAATTATATCGGTACCGATGTCCAAGGTAAAGCTGCTTTGGGTAACGATAATGGTATTAGTTTAAATGAAGGAGCTTCACGGAATAATATTGCTGATAACTTGATTTCGGGTAATAAAGATAACGGAATCAAAATGATTGGTAGAGGGACGAAGCATAATTTACTTAAAGATAATTATATTGGTACAGATGCTACTGGTACCATCGCCCTAGGGAACGAAAATGAAGGTATAAAAATTAAGGAAGGAGCCTCCAAAAACTTAATTGGTACCGGAGATTTCCGTGATCGCAACCTTATTTCCGGTAACGTCGATGATGGTGTTGACATTGGTGGTGAAGGTACGCGACGCAATGAAGTAAAAGGTAACTATATCGGTACAGATATCACCGGTACTAAAGCCTTAGGAAATGATGATGGGATTCAAATCAAAGATGGAAGTTCTAAGAACATTGTTGCAGGTAATATTGTTTCTGGAAATTTAGATGATGGTATACCCATAGCCGATCCAGGTACAGTGGATAACCTAGTTATTAATAACTACATCGGTATAGATATCAGTGGAACTAAAGCCTTAGGTAATGGTGATGATGGTTTAGCGATCGATGATGGAGCAGGTCGCAATTTTGTTATCAGTAATATTATTTCGGGTAATGTCAGTGATGGTGTAGAGATTCAAGGTACCGGTGCGAGAAAAATTTTAGTTGCAGGTAACTACATCGGTACTGATGCTACTGGAGCTAAAGCCTTAGGTAATGGTACCGATGGAGTTGATATTGATGCTGGAGCCTCCAAGAATATAATTACCCGTAATGTTATTTCTAATAATGGTGAAACTGGGATTGAAATGAATGATAAGGGTACCACTAAGAACTTAGTTACCTCGAATTTCATTGGTACCGATGCCACTGGTACTATGGATATGGGGAATGCTGAAGATGGTATTATCATTTTTGATGGAGCTTCGGGTAATATCATTGGCGACACAAAATCAAGTACATCCATCCCGAACAAATTTAAGAATTATCCCATACGCTCCCAATCTGAAAAATTACTTTTTGGTAATACTCCCTCGCTCCTAAGGAATGACTCTTTAATTGGTAAAGGTAACTTAATTCATCATAATGGTGGAGATGGAGTCTTAATTGCTGATATGACTTCAAGCGGTAATACCATTTCACGTAACTCAATTTATGATAATGCCGGATTGGGGATTGACTTAAGTTACGATTCCACTAGAGATGGTCTTACCCCTAATGACATTGGAGATATAGATACTGGAGCAAATAACCTTCAGAATAATCCAGTTATTGAATCGATTAGCAGTGGTGATGATGGTATAGAATTGACTGGAAAACTTAACAGCTTACCTAGAAGTTCTTACAAAATTGAGTTTTTCTCAAGTCCAAATGCTGAAAATTCGGATGAAGGTGCGAATTTCCTTGGCTCGGTCAATCTGAGGACTGACAAAAATGGGGATGCGAATTTTGATTTCAGTACCGACGATATTATTGTCAAAGATCGAGTAATCACTGCGACAGCTACTAATCGAAAAACTGGTGATACTTCGGAATTTTCTTCCGCTGCAATTTTTGGTTAAGGTTTCTGTGAATTAAGTTTTTTAATATACCGTCGTTCAACGACGGTTTTTACCTGTCATAGGTTGTTATTATAGGAAATAAATTTAAAATTTATCAGTAATTTTATTTATTTTAGCAATTTATATTCATTAAATTTGATACTACTGAAATTCGTATTATTAGACTTCGTAAAAAATATATATAACTGTAAGTGTTTAAGCTGATTTACGAAGTGATTTGTGGTTAGTTAATTTAGTTACATGGATGACTTCATCTTACTTCGCAATGCAGCTAATAATTCATAATAATAGCTATCTTTAACAAAAACAGGATTCGCATCACTATAAAAAACAATCAATTTTCTAAGTGTTTAATTTGGAAAATTTAGACTTTATAAACTTGAGATAGTTCTGAGTATTAATAAGAGAAGGATATAAACATGTTGAATTTGAAAACACTTTCTATTATTACTGCTGGATTTATTGCTGTAGGCTCTTTCATGTCTCAAACAGCTTCTGCTGCATCAATTACAGCAGTTGCTTCTGGTTCTGAAAACCCAAACAGAATTACAGGTACAAGCATGCAAAATGGTGATTTTACCATAACAGCTAACAATGGTAATCCTGCTACAACTAGCCTAGGTGATGGGGTTGATGAAACAACAAGATGGAACTTTGATTTTAGTGGTAATACAAATCTGAATTCATTCCTTTCTGATGGGAACTTAACATCTGCATTGTTAAGTTTGACCCTATCACCTCGAAGTGGCTTAATCACTACAGACTCTACAGGTATACCAGGTGTTGGTAGTGTCAGAATTCCTAACATCCCTGGAATTCCCTCTAGAGGAGATATTGGTACTGTAACTTTCGATTTACTGGACTATGGTTTTGATGCTAGTGGTATATTAAATGCCTTAACTTCTGGAACTGCAAACTCCATAGCTTGGGTTTACCAAGACGACGCAATCATTTCTAACGCTCAACTTACCTTAGAGTCGGAATCAGTTCCCGAGCCTACCTCTATGTTAGGTTTATTTATTTTAGGTGCTGTTGGTATAGGTAGTTTAAAGCGCAAGCAATCACTTAACTTAGTACCCAACAATAAATAATCAACCTCTCTCCAACTTATAATCTCGAAGCATTTCATAAACAGGACATAAAGATACGAATGGCACTAAGAAAAGCCACAAGCTATGCAGAACAAGCACTATAGCTTTTCAAGCAATTTAATAATTAAAGGATGGTTTAGGAGCTTGTTCTTGATGCAATATCTTCACTTGGGGCCACGAATGGACAGCATGGAGCGATTGTTCTGCAGATGCCCGCTGCTAACGACGCACCTACTATAAACAGGGTTATCCATGCCCCAGGCACACTGTAGCGAATGGATGAAACAAGTATGTAAGGACGATGTAAAATTTGTTGTGAGTAGAAAAGCTTACTCGTTCATGAAATAATTTCTTTGATACGAGCAAGCCAACTGATAAATACTACTGTGACATTACGAGTACAAATCCTCAAGAATAAATTTAATCAAAGTCTGGGATTACCTTTTAAAGAATTATTACCATCCTCAGCAATCGAGCAAGCACTCGAGGAACTAAAAATAAAATACAAAAAGCGATTATTTGACCCATTCGTAACATTATGGGCGTTTTTATCTCAGGTTTTGGATACTGATAAAAGTTGCCATAATGCCGTAAGTAAAATAATTGCCTATTTAACAGGAGAAGGAGTAGAAATCCCTTCCACTGATACAAGTGCTTACTGCCAAGCACGGTCAAGATTACCAGAAAAACTATTAGAAAAACTTTTTAATAAGTCTGGACAAAATCTAGAAGAGAAAGTAACAACAGAACATTTATGGTGTGGTCGCAATGTCAAAGTAATAGACGGTTCAACCATCTCCATGCCTGATACTTTGGAAAACCAGAAAGAATATCCCCAACCCAAAACTCAAAAGCCCGGATGTGGATTTCCAATTGCAAAAATTGGTGTGATATTTAGTTTAGCAACGGGGGCTGCTGTTGCTTTATTTATCGACGTTTTGAACACTCATGACATTCAATTGGCTAGAAAACTATATCAGTTTCTTAATCCCTTAGATATCCTTTTAGGGGATAGAGCTTTTTGCGCTTATGCTGACTTAGTTGCAATTAAAAAACTTGATTGTGACGCAGTATTTCGTAAACATCAAGCTCGAAAAACCTCAATGCGAAAAGGTAAAATTGTTGGAGATTCTGACAAATTGGTGACTTGGCATAAACCTAAAAAATGCCCCAAAGGATTGAGTAAAGATGAATTTAATGCTTTACCCACTACCATCACTGTGCGTGAAATATACTATTATATTGTAATTCCTGGTTTTAGAACTCAAAGAGCTAGTTTAATCACTACACTATCCGATAAAAATGCTTATTCTACTCTGGAAATTGTTAAACTTTATGGTAAACGTTGGCATGCAGAAATAGATTTAAAACATATAAAAACTACTCTAGGCATGGATGTTTTACGTTGTAAAACTCCTTCTATGGTACGCAAAGAAATTTATGTTTATTTGCTGGCTTACAATCTAATTCGTAGTTTGATGTGGTCGGCAGGTACTACTTACGCTACTCCTCCGTTACGCTTGTCATTGCAAGGTACTCGCCATCATTTAAATAACTTTATTCCTCAATTGCTAACCGCTTATTCTAAAAAACGTCTTCAAATTTATTCCACTTTACTTAAAGTTATTGCTCATAAGGCTGTTCCAGAACGCCCAGGCCGTAGTCAACCACGAGTCCGCAAACGCCGTCCAAAAGCTTACCCCTTAATGACTAAACCCCGGCATGAATTAAATAAGCAATTACAAACTGCTTAAACCACAAGGGTTCCAGCTTTTCTTAGTGCCATTCCATAAAGATACTTTAAGACTTACGGCAGAGACTTTACCCCTCTCTGCCGTATTACTATACTTACATCCTCACCCAAGGATACTGGGTATAAATGTGCATAAATACTTAGCCTACTATCGCCCTACACGCTTTGCATATTCAACAATTATTTCTATTCATTACTCATTACTTCTTACTCATTACTTCTTACTCATTACTTCTTACTCATTACTCATTACTCATTACTTCTTACTTTTTACTTTTTACTTTTTACTTTCTCATCTTCCTGATGGGGTAATTTCGGATGCTCCTCTGAATATTTAGCAACTAACTTTGACATTTGCGGATTATAAAGCCTCAAATAATTCCAATAATTACCCAATACTTGTCGCACATAATTTTTGGTTTCATTAAAAGGAATTGCTTCCACAAATTCATCAGGGTCTTCTCTAGGTAGAGTTTTCAACCACTTATTTACATTCCCTGGTCCAGCATTATAACTAGCGATCGCCAACAATGAATTTCCCTGATATTTGTTATGAGTATAATTCAAATACCAAGTACCTAAACGAATATTATCGCTGGGGTCTGTCAATTCAAAGTCCCTAAAATCTTCTCCAATTTTTGGTGCAATCCATTCTGCAGTAGAAGGTAATACTTGCATTAAACCCGCTGCATTAGCTACCGAACGAATATTTCGCTGGAACCTTGACTCCTGACGCATCAATCCAACTACTAGCAAAGGATTAATTTTATTCGCCCTAGACCACTTTCGGATCAACTGAAAATAAGGAAAAGGATAACGAGCTTGCCAGTAAGCCATCCGTTTACTTAAGGCTTGGTACTCAGCAATTTCCTTCGGCTTTGTCCGATCTTCTAGTTTTGCAACTTTACTGATACCAGCTAAATAATCTCCCTTTGTTAAACGCATTAAACCTTCAGTAAATTGTTCTGCAACAGAAGGTTGGATCTGGTTGTTAAATTCAGTCTCCCATTGCAACCATGCATCCCGATCTTGACCTAACAAATATAATTCTTTGAATGTTTCTGTCCCTGCAGGAGGTACCGAGCGTCGTAAAGGAGAGATTTCTGGAGTCAATTGACGCACAGAATTAAAGTTACCAACATCTAATCCTAATACTGATGCCGAGCGCCACGAATAATAGGAGTAAGGGAAATTGGCAATTACATATTTGTAAGCTTCTTTAGCCTTTTGCTCTTCTCCTAGCTTTGTTGCCCATTTTCCAACCCAAAATCCTGCCCTCGGAGCTAAAATGCTATCAGGATTATTCAAGGGTATAGGTTCAGCCCATTGCCAAGCAGCTTTATAATTTTTTTCTTTGGCTTTCTTCAGAGCAACTTCCCAACGATATTCCGCAGCTTCTTTGGTAGTTTTATGCTCTTCAATTAGTACTTTTAAAGCTTCCCGTGCTCCTTTCTCATCTTGTTGAGCTTCCAAAATTTTTGATTTTTTAATTAATGCAGCACCCGCTTGCCTGGGAAAATTAGCAATAATCTGGTCTAAATATGGCAGAGCATCTTTTTTATTTTTCTGCATCTCAGCCAGACGCATCAAACCCATTCCTGCTTCTTCTGCTTTGGGAAACTCTTCTATTAGTTTTTGATATGTATCATTAGCCTTTAGGCGATCATTACTGATTTGATGTCCCCGTGCAACTCGATAAATATTTCGTGGAGTTTGTGCTGCTCTTTCGTATGCTGTTGCTGCTTTACCAAATTCATTCTTTCGCCATAAGCCAGTTGCAATTGCTTCCCAATCTTTCGGTTTCAAATCTGGTAAGTTTTGTTCTAGAAGCTGCTCTAAAATCGGATTCATTCCAGGCTGATCGAAAGCATGTCTTGCCAAAATCAATTTTAATTCCGGCTGTTCAGGATTTTCCTGCAAGCGTCCCTTAATAATTTCCCAAGTCAAAGGATGAGATGGGAAATCAGCGATCGCCCGATCTTGGTAATCTTTTGCACCAATCAAATATAAAGCTTTTGCCGCTGCCGGATGCTTGGGAAAGCGCTTAATAACAGCTTGCCTCATATCCGAAGCTTGACCGCCCTTTTTCAAAATGTCATAGGCGTGAGCTTTTTTGAGCAAAACATAGGGAGCTAAAACTTTGTACTCCTTATCCAAATCCTCCAGCAGTTCCAAAGCTGAAGCAGCTTCTCTTCGATCAATTAAATCACTCGCCAATAGATAACGAGCTCGATTTTTATCTCTGGGCGAAGACTTCTTAATTAACTCTTTGAGTTGATTTTCTCTATCCTGTAGCGGTTGTAAAGACAATGCCAGAACAGGAGAGTTAGCGGCACTTTTTTCAGATATTTTCTCGGGCAAACCACCCAAGATAAACAATTGACTCAAGGATTCGCCAATTTGAGGCGCTGATAACATCGCCCCCGCAAAAAAGGCACAAATGCCTGCACCCGCAATTAAGGAAATTTGCTTTTTTTGTAGCTTCTTCAGCATTGATACTGGCTGAATAAATTTAGATGAATTGTTGCAACTTTAGCACTACTTACGATCGATGTAACCAATTTCAAATTTCAATTTTTATTTTTTTGTTCAGAGTTTACTCGTAACTAGTAAGTATCATTATTTTCATTTATTGTTCACTATTCGTGGGTTAATAGGTAATTTATCATTTAAAATAAATTCGCAAAATTAGCCCTATACAGAGCATATTTACTTATTATTTGTTAACTTGTCTAAACAACAAGTGTGAAGATTATTTGTATCACTGTCAAAGATAAACGTCAACCGTAAAGCTAAAACAGCGATGACAGATCTACAGTGTTACCTTTTGCGAATACAATGCATTTGCCCATAGGATTATGGGTGTATTTGCGAACAAATATAGCGCTATGTGCAAGTAAAAAGTAAAAAATCAAAAGTCAAAAGTTAGCATCGCGTGTCCTACGGACACAAGCTTAATACGTATGACTTTTAGGGTTAATACATGTCCTAAGGTAACTTCGTAGTGCTATACAACAAGCAAGGGATGAGAAGATTTGGTATTTGAGTAAGTACAAATTAATAAGGAAGTTGGTAAAATTAAACTTCCAAAACTTAAACTTCCAAAACTTAAGCTTCCAAAACTTAAGCTTCCAAAACTTAAGCTTCCAAAACTTTTTGGGCTAATTTAGGAGTCTTACCAGTTAAACCAACCATTAACTTAAGATTAAAAATCTTGATTAGGCGTATTCTCTTCATCATCCATAAAACCAAGCGTCTTCCCAAAACTACAGGTAAAAATTGATTGGAAAATGTCCGATCCAATAAATCAGTCATACCGAGAATTGCTAAGTTTTCTCGCTGACGCCAACGTTCGTAGGATTTAAGTACTTTAATATCACCAATATCTTGACCGCGTGCTTGGGCTTCTTGGATAGTTTGTGCTAAAGCAGCAGCATCTCTTATACCCAAATTTAAACCCTGTCCTCCCACTGGATGACAGCTATGTGCTGCATTACCAATTAAAGCTAGTCGATTGAGGACATAACGAGTACTTTGCATTAACTGCACCTGGAAAGTGAAGCGTTCTCCCAACAATTCCAGTTTACCCATTTGGTTTCCAAAACGTTTTTGCAATTCTGCCAAAAATTTCTTGTCGTCTAATTCACACAATGCTTTTGCTTCTGCATGGGGTGCAGTCCAAACAATCCGACAGCGATTTCCTGGTAAAGGTAAAATGGCAAATGGACCGCTGGATTGGAACTTTTCGTAAGCTGTGTTGTTATGAGGTTTTTCTGGCTTCACAAAAGCTACAATACAGGACTGCCAATATTTCCAGCCATGAGTTTTAATTCCAGCACCTTGGCGAATGCGCGATCGCGCTCCATCTGCACCAACTAATAACTTAGTGCGAACAGTTCGTACTTCCCCAGCAACCTTCACATCAACTTTCGTCATATTCTTTTGATACTGGGTATTTACTACCTCCGCTGGGCATAAATAGGTGATATTGTGACAATCCTTCACAAATTCTTGCAAAGGGAACAAAATGGCCTTATGCTCGGCGACATAACCTAGATCATTTTGATTAATATCAGAATTATCAAACTCCACAACACAAGGATAATCGGCATCAGAAAGGCAAACGTGGCGATAAGTTTCTATTTGGGGTCGAATTTTGTCCCAAACGCCAATTCCCTGAAAAATTAACGCCGAAAGCATATGAATGGCATAGGCTTGTCCCTTCATTACCGAATCAGATTGCGCCTTCGCTTCAATTAACAGCACGCTTAACCCAGAATCTTGGAGTGCAGCTGCCAAAGTCAAGCCGACAATACCACCACCTACAACTACTAGATCGTAATCGTATTCTTTTTCTTCGGTGGGGATTTGGAGATTAGAAACAGTTTGATTGGGCTGCGCTTGCAACATTGTTAAGAAAAATGACAACGTTTTAATTATTATTTTGACGCAAACCAAGGATTTAAGGCAAGGTTGGGGGTTGGGTATTGGCGACTGGGGATTGGGGATTGGCGATTAGGGATTGGGGATTAGGGGTTTGCACCAGCATAAGCTATTTATTTTGTATCGTAAGTAATGACCTTGCGGTCACGCTGTGCTATCCCCAATCCCCTACACCATACTCGCATTCATTAATTCATCGGTCATTTCAAAATTAGCAGTTACATTTTGCACATCATCTAAACTTTCGAGGGTATCAATTAACTTGAGTAGCGATCGCGCTTGGTCTGGGTCGTTCACTTCCACGTTATTGCTAGGAATCCAGCGCAATTGAGCATCACTAACATCAAAACCTTTTGCTTTTAATTCTTGGTTGAGATTTTCTAATTGTGTAGCGTCTGTTAAAATTTCTGCAGTATTTTCGTCAGTCATTTCATAAGATTCAGCACCACCATCTAAAGATGCTTCCAAAAGTTCTTCTTCGTTGGATACGTCATCAACGACGCAAATCCCTTTTTGGGCGAACATCCAACTTACACAACCCATTTCACCTAGATTTCCACCATTTTTACTAAAAGCAGCCCGTAGATCTGCTGCAGTTCGGTTACGATTATCAGTTAAAGCTTCAACCAAAATGGCTACACCCGCTGGACCGTAACCTTCATAGCGAATTTCTTCTAAATTGCTACCATCATCAAAAGTACCAGCACCTTTAGCGATCGCTCTTTCAATATTATCATTAGGAATTCCTGCTGCTTTTGCCTTTTCAATTGCTGTCCGCAGTTGAAAATTTCCTGCTGGGTCTGGAATACCACTTCTTGCAGCCACAATTATTGCTCGCGAGATTTGGGTAAAAGTTTTACCTTTTTTGGCATCTACAACTGCTTTCTGACGTTTAATATTTGCCCATTTACTATGTCCAGCCACAATTTTACTCCTTTAACAGTTATCAGCTAACAGTTAACAGTTATCAGATAAATAACCTCACTGGCTAGGATTGATGTGCGAATATCGATGCAATAACTACTGTGCGATCATGCTGACGACTTCACTGTTTTCATTACTCTGTGTTAACTGTTAACTGAGAAAATAAATAACCTTACCATAATTGTGTAGCAACCCAAACAAAAGCATCAAAGTTGTGATTGTTAAATTTTCTCAGTTTCTTAAACCTTGGAAATCTATTAGATTTCCCAAGTCCCTTAAGTTCTCTAAAATATTCAAACATCCCGGTCAATATCCCTTAATTTTTCCCCACATATTATTACCCAATAGATTATTGATCTTATGCATGGTCGCCATCTTCGCCATTGCTGGATGTCAGCCTTTAGCAGGAAATAATACCAAAGACAATGTAATTAATTTGACTTTGTGGCAGGGTGTAAATCCACCACCCAACCGGGATGTTTTGCAAAAGTTAGTAGATAAATTTAACCAAACCCACCCAAATATTCAGGTGGAGTCGCTTTATGTTGGTCAACCGGACCAACAAATGCCGAAAATTTTGGCTGCGGTTGTGGGTAATGCACCGCCGGATTTATTGTGGTTTAACCCGACTATTGGCGGTCAATTGGTAGAGTTGGGAGCTATTATACCTGTTGACGAAATGTTGGTAAACTCCTCCGTCAAAGATATGATTGACCCGGCTTTGTTTGCTTCCATGGAATATCAAGGAAAGTTGTGGTCAGTACCTTTTGCAACGAATAATGTGGGTGTTTTTTATCGTCCCAGTTTATTCAAAGCTGCTGGAATTACCGATGTACCTAAAACTTGGGAAGAATTAAGAGAAGTTGCTCGAAAACTAACCCGGGATACCAATGGTGATGGCAAGATAGACCAACATGGACTATTTTTACCTTTGGGTAAAGGTGAGTTTACCGTTTTTATTTGGTTACCCTTTATGTGGAGCGGGGGTGGTGAAATTGTTAATGGTAATTTAGATCGAGCAGCAGCAGTTAATTTAACTGATAATCAAGGTGCACAAGCAGCTTTGCAATTATGGCAAGATTTAGTTAATGATGGTTCTGCGGTTTTATCTGCACCAGAACGAGGTTTTGAAACCAATGATTTTGTTAAAGGTAAGGTTGCAATGCAATTTACCGGTCCTTGGACTTTAACATATATTGCTAGTGATATTCCTGATGGAGATTATGGAGTGTTTTCTATCCCCGTTGGTGAACGTCCTGCAACTAGTATTGGTGGGGAAAATCTATTTTTATTTAAAACTACCCCTGAAAAACAAAAAGCAGCATTTAAGTTTGCGGAATATGTTTTGAGTGAAGAGTTTCAAACAGAATGGGCGTTAGGAACTGGATATTTACCTGTAAATCTTAAATCTCGTCAAAATCCAAAATATCAAGAATTTATTCAAAAGCAACCTGCACTTGAGGTATTTTTAGAGCAAACAAAATATGGAAAAGCGCGTCCAATTTTTCCTGGTTATAATCGAGTTTCTGAAAATATTGGTCGAGCAATGGAAGCTATTTTACTGGGTAAGAGTTCTCCCCAGGAAGCATTGAAGAAATCACAACAGCGTTTGGACTTAATATTTAAGTAACGAGTAATAATTAATAAGTAATGAGTAATGAGTAATGAGTAATGAGTAATGAGTAATGTTAGCGTTCACCGCAGGTGCATCTCAGCTCAGCGGTGCGCGACCTAGCGGTTAGCGGCGAAAGACGCACCTACGGTGTTTGCACGCATCCTGCGGATGTTCGGCGTAGCCGCGTCCAAACACGTAGTGCGTCCAAACGTGTAAGCGCGCCCTGGGTGACGTAAGTCAGAGGCTTTGCCGACGCCGCAGGCTCTAGCGTACTGTAAGTATTGTGCACAGTAATGAGTTATTAACAACTACCAATTACCAATTACCAATTACCAATAGTGCCAAATAAGATCAGGGATTTCCAATAAATAATTCACTTTTACCTGTAGAAGTGCACTTCAGTAGGTTATGTAAAGTGGTATTTATTACTTTGGAAATCCCTGATAGATGCTCTTATCTTACCAACTGCAAAACCAAATTATTTTTGGTTATTGGTTTTTACCTGCAGTTCTTACGGGTAGCGTGAATTATCGTACCAACTGCAGCACCCTTAGCAGCATTACCAACGACATCGCGGCGACGATTGGTAATGATACCAGCCACAGTACTACCACCAGCACCTGCAAGAATATCTCTTTCTAACTTACGACTTTGACAGCGGTTTGCTCTGCGTCTGTTAACTTCGTTAACTGTTGCACCAGCAGCAGCACCCTTGACAGCATCCTCTAAAACATCATCACCGGTGATAATCCCACCAACTGCACCTGTCGCAGCTCCAATACCAATATCTTTCAGTAGCTCGTCATTAGCTGCAGCATGTTCACTGGGAATTAAAGTCACCCCAACTAAATTGATTGCAATTACGCAGGGTAAAACGATACGTTTTAATGTTGTATTCATTACTCAAACTCCATGTGAAATTTAGAACTTTTTGAATTCGAACTTTGTGAATTTGAACTTTGTGAATTCGAACTTTGTGAATTCGAAATTTGTGAAAGTGACCTCACTTCTAGTTTAAGTAATATTTGGTTTGGTGGCTATTTCATAAGTATCAGATTAGTAACAGTATACTAGTATAAGAATGTTTATACAGAGTTTTTTTAGATACTTGTGGCTTAGGCTAAAAAGAAACATCACTAAGTGTTGAAAATTGAACAATTTTGAAGAGATGGATTTTTATATTTAAACAAAATAAGTCTTATTACTGATGATTTTTATAAAAATGTCACAATTTGTCTCTGTTTTGTCCCTACTTTGTCCCTACTACTATTTCATAATTTTTCCAGAAGCTATAGATTTTCCTCTTACTACCCAGATAGTAGCAGTTGCTATCTGGGGATTTTCCATTTATTTAGGGATTTCTGACTTCATTAAGTCTAGACTGTGACTTTTCAATTCTGAATTAACTTTTCAAGAATTTCTTAATCAATGCTTAATCCATCTTAACTAAGCAGAAAGCGTAAGATTTATGCTACCAAAGCGGCGATTACGTTTTTGATAGTGTAACAATGCTTGATGAAAAGCAGATCTATCGAATTCAGGCCAAAAAGTATCTGTAAAATAAATCTCTGTATATGCCATTTGCCATAATAGGAAGTTACTCAAGCGCATTTCACCACTAGTACGAATTAGTAAATCGGGTTCGGGAATAGATGTGGTGTAGAGATTTTGTGTAATTAAATTTTCGTTTATTAGCTCAGGATTCAGTTCTCCACGCTGTACTAGTTCTGCTATATGACGACATGCTTGAGTGATTTCCTGACGACCACCATAATTAACTGCAACATTAAACTCAATAGCTTGATTATTTGCTGTTTCCAACATGGAATGCTGCATTTTTTGTTGTAACGACTTGGGTAATGGTGACAAATCCCCAATAAATGAAATTTTTACACCTTCTCGATGCATTTGCGCTAATTCTCGATGGATTAATTTTTCAAATAACAGCATCAAGAAATCCACTTCCTCTGTCGGTCTTCGCCAATTTTCTGTTGAGAAAGCATAGGCTGTTAATACTTTGACTCCCCAATCTTTGCAACATCGTAATAACTCTTTCAAGGTTTTTGCACCTTGACGATGTCCAGCAATCCGAGGTAATCCTTGTTGAGTTGCCCATCGACCGTTACCATCCATAATGATTGCTACATGTTCAGGTAACTTTTCAGGAGCCAAGTCGGCAGGTAGTTGTGATAAAAGTTTATTCATGGGGTTCAAGTTGGGGATTAAAGATAAAGATAAAGATTCAAAATTAAAAGTTGAGGATTAAGGGTTAAGAATTGAAAGTGATTGTTGTTTACCCAATAATTCTTGTAAATAATCTGGCGTTAGGGAATTAGTCCAAGCCATTAGTCGATGCATCGTATAGATAAAGGTAAATATTAAAGTTGCTTTGTTAGTCAAAGTCCAGGATTTCCAGTTGAGTTTTTCCATCATACGTTTAAGGGTACGGAGTAAGCTGTTACACTTATAGTCCTGGCTGCGAGTTTTTACTAGTATGTTTCCTACATTTAAAAAAGAAATATCGGGAAATAGCCAAACTCCAAATCCCCAGAATTTAGTCATGTGATTAATTTCATCTATTAATAGTTGCTCAAAAACATCCTGGAGTGCGCCGGTGGTATGTGCCATTAACCACAAGTAAAGACAAGCGGCTCCATATTCAGTTGCAACGCGATGTAAGCCATGACGATATAAATCTTCGTGGGGGTCGTCTGTAGGAATATATCCTCTAACGGTGCGAAGTTTGACAGTTATTTTCTCACCCTTTAGTTGGGAATAAACCTTGATTAATGCGGGAGTATGCTGACGTTCTTCTTTCTCCCATAAACCTACTTCTTGTATATTCCCATCTTCATTTGTAAATCCTCCAACGAACCGAGCCATCTGTGGGTGTATTTTTTCCAAATATTGGCGACTTGTTTGAGTGTAATCCCGGATCGGAGCTTCAGTGTCTATAGCACCAACAAGAATTGATAAAAAAACTTCAAGGTTAATACTGATAACTTGTTCCCTATTAATACTTGACCAATCAATCTTTTTCCAAGGACCCGATCGCGGATTTTCAAACTGTAAAGGTAAATCTTCAAGGCGATGATTGAGTTTTTCAATCGTAAGATAATTATTTATGAGAGAAGTAATACGGTGCTGGATTTGAAAATAATGAGGATTTGAGTATTTTTTACCAGCTAAATCTACATGGAGTGGATTGAGTGTGTTAACCATATTTATCCAAGCGATAGGGTTAATTTTGCTGCTGTGTCCATCAGTTTAAGAACAAAAGCAGTTATTTGTCAGTCGGGGAAAGTTGGTTATATTGCTATGCACAAGTTAGAAGTCATTAGCGTACCGTAGGTAGCGCAGCTGTCGCGTGTCCATAGGACATAAGTCAAATCAGAGGAAAATCAAGTTGAAAAAGTAGGGAAAAAAGTCGGATTTACTGATCACTTGCAACAATCTAGTTTTACCCAAAATCCCACCTTGAAATAAATTTCAACACTAAAGTGTCGTCGCTACCCTGCGGGGTGGCTGCGCCGGATGAGCGAACAAGGCTCATAAACTAAGTACGTTAAAACGCACTATAAACCTTACCCAGTCTGATTTATCAGACTTTTCCTATGAGCCTGGGAATTTATTCCTAGGCAGATTATTGGACTAATTGAGAATTGTGTAACTTATCAGATTTACAGAATCTTATCGGAATCTTGTCTGAAAAAAGTGGTCAAGCAAATGTAGACTAGATGAGGCTTCTTGCTCACATTAGAAAAACTTACAAGTTAAAAAACAACAAACCAAAAAACAACAAACCAAAAAACAACAAACCAAAAAACAACAAACCAAAAAACTGCAAACCAAAAAACTACTCTCGTTACTAGCCAATGGAAACGGAAGCATTATTAGCATGGTTAGATACCATCGTTCCTGTTCAAACTGGGGAACGCTTAAATGAGTTGGAACGAGTAATTCTTGAACAAGTTTGTTTGGGACGGAAGTATTTAGAAATTGCTGATACTTATGGCTGTACTGAAGGACATGCTAAAGATACTGGTTCTCAGCTATGGAAGTTACTTTCTAAAGTCTTGCGAGAAAAAATCACGAAAAGGAATTGTCGAAGAGTTTTAGAGAAGTGTTTTAGGAAGGCTTATACTATATCAGGTTTATCAGATTATGCAAAATATCCTAGAAGTCTGAGACATGCTAAAAGTTCACAAATATCTCAGAGTCCTATTCAGTCGAAAGAGGCAGAAGATGTAAATTTAGATTCAAGTGTAGATACAAATAAAAATACAAATACCAATACCAATACCAATATAAATTTAAGTTTTATTGGACGCTCAGAAGAAATCCATCGCCTTAATAGTTTAGTTGCTGAAGGAAATAAAGTAATTGTTATTCAAGGTGAAGGGGGTTTAGGTAAAACAACTTTAGCTCAACAGTATTTGCAAACCCAAGAGTTCGATTTGGTTTTAGAACTCCTAATGGCTAAGGAAACACAAAATATAACTCCCGCCCAACAGGTTGTGGAAGAATGGTTAAAACAGGATTTTCAAGAAGAACCGGGAATTGAATTTGGTGTCACCCTGGGAAGATTAAAGCGTCAGCTTAATAACCGGAGAATTGGAATTTTAATTGATAATTTAGAACCAGCGCTTGATGATCGCGGTAGGTTTATCGATCGCCATCGTAATTATGTAGAGCTATTAAGGATTTTAGCCGATGCAAGGGTGGAATCTGTAACTATCATCACCAGTCGCGATCGCCTGTGCGAACCGGAACTAGATGTGAAACATTATCGGCTTCCTAGTTTAGATGTTACCGCATGGCAAAAATTTTTTGAGTATCGACAATTAGCGATTGACTCGCAGACTTTATTTATGATGCATCGGGTTTATGGTGGTAACGCTAAAGCAATGGGTATTCTCTGCGGTGCGATCGGGGAAGATTTTGATGGTGATATGGCTGCATATTGGAAAGAAAATAATGCAGATCCTTTAGCAATAACAGATTTAAAAAATTTAGCTGTAAGTCAAATTAACCGACTGAAAGTCTTAGATATTCGAGCATATCATTTGCTTTGTCGTTTGGGATGTTATCGCTATCAAGATGTACCTGCAATTCCGACGGAAGGATTATTATGTTTGCTTTGGGACGTACCATCAACAGAACACCATCAAATTATTGCTTCTCTGAAAAATCGTTCTTTGATTGAGTGTCATAAAGGTGAATATTGTTTACACCCAGTAATTAGAGCGGAAGTTATTTCTCGTTTGCGCTCCAGTAAAGATTGGCAAAATGCTAACATTCAAGCTGCAAATTTTTGGACAGCGAGCGTACCAAACATCAAAAATATTAAGGATGCATTGCAAGCTTTAGAAGCTTACTATCATTACATAGAAATTAATGCATTTGAATTAGCTGGTAAAGTTATTCTTAAAAGTCGAGATAACCAATGGAGCCAGTTTTTACCATTGGGAAGTACTTTATATCGTATGGGTTTAATTCAACCCGTGATGGCAGCAATTGACCGAATAATTCATAACTTAAACTCGAATCGTATTGTTAGCGAACTATATAATATTTTAGGAGATTTATTTTGGATAAATGGCAAAATTAATGCTGCAATTGAATGTCAGGAAAAAACAATTAATCTGGCAACAAAAGCATTAAAAGAGCTAGTTCCGAAGGAAGATAATAAACATTATTTTTATTATTTTCGCATGTTAGAAGTTGATTCCCTTCTGAGTATTGGCTTATATAAAATAGATTTATGGGAATTGGAAGCAGCAGCTAATTTATTTGAGCGAGTCATTTATTTAGCACAAAATACAGATCATCATACTTGGGCTGAAAAAGCTTCGATTTGTTTAGCCTTGGTTAGTTCTTATCTAGGATTAGATGAAAAAGCTAAAGTATTAGCTGATAAAGCTTATCAAAACATTACAACAGAAGTAAATATTAAAAATAATGGTAGGATTTCCTATTTTCTACAAATACTTGGTCAAACTTATGTGAATTTAAAAGATTTTACTAAGGCGAATGAGATGTTTTCTCAAGCATTGAGTTTTGCTGAAAGAAGTCATTACAGCCAAGTAAAGGCAAAAACTATTAATGGTCTAGCACAAATTTATCATCAGCGAAGAGAGTTTGAGTTAGCTCTGATAAATCATTTTGAAGCAATCGAGTTATTAGAAAATATTGATGCAAAATGTGATTTAGCAGAAGTTTACTTTCAATTAGGATTAACTTATCAGGAGATAGAAGAAGTTGTTGAAAGTAAGATATATTTTGACAAAGCAATTCAATTATTTACTGAGATAGAAGCTCCCCAACAAGTTAAACGAGTTATCAGTTAACAATTATCAAAAGTCGTAGAGACGTAGCATGCTACGTCTCTACAGAAGTCAGAAGTCAGAAATTACTTATTACTCATTCATACTTCCAGTTTTTTAAAAAATTAATTGCTAATTCCGCAGGTGTATCGTTTTTAAGGGAAATCTTTTTATTGAAACTTGGGTAAATATTATTTACTATAGATACATCTTCACCAATTATCTTGTCACGAAATTGATTTCCCAATTGAGGTAGCCTAAGAAGTTTGTGCCACCAGGTATATTCAAAGTTAAAATAACCATCTAAAGAAAATCTAGTTTTTGTTGGTGATTCTGGATATAGATAACCAATAGCGACAAAAAGTTGTCCTTGAGCTATTTCATTGGTAAGAACCACTAGACTTGGTAAAAATGTATTGAAACATTGAACCATGACATCATTTACTAATGGACTCATTTTATTCTTTTTTGCATATTTATCATTTCGTTTATTTAAAAAAAGTTGCCAAGATATGTGATTATCTTTCTGAGTCAGGTTATCAATTTTGATGTCATTTGTGAGCATGCTGTCCCGATGAATACCTGCGAAATGCTCCCCATCATGTGCATTCCATAAAAATCTGAGGATATTATTATGAACTGATTCAGTAAAAGAATAAATATGATTGAGTTTATTGACACGTAATTGGGAATGATATTTAGGTAAGAAAGGAATATCAGCATAGTCTGGAATTGGTATTTTTGGTTGAATTGGTTCGGATAATAATTCCCCTTGCTTTTCTTCCCAATGAAGACCATAAGTCCACACTAAACCGTCAATAACTTTTAAAGGTAGGACTGATTGGATCGGTTTACGGGAAATATTTCCTTCGATAATTGCTTTCCCATCTCCAAAAAATTGAACTTTATTCCCGTGATAAGGACAAGCTAAACAACTTTTTCCTTGAAAATCTACGATATAACCACCATTAGCTAAGTTAGCTCCAGCATGGGGACAAATATTATCTAAAGCGTTTAAGTTACCTTCTTTATCTTTCCAAATTACGTAGTCATGACCCAGAAGAGTAATTAATTGGGGTTTGTTAATTACAAAACTTTCATATCTTCCCAAACACCAAGGAGCACCTTCATACATTTGGAGAGTTTCTGTTTGGGTGTTTATTTGTGTTTTATTTTCAACTTTCATTATTGCTGCTATTTATCTTTGTGCTGCTATAACGATAAGTATGAAAATTTTTCTGGATGTGTGGCTTGTAAATTCTGACTCTTTTTGGATATTCTTATTATTTAGCTATCGTTGTGTGTAAATTAACTTGATTTAAATCTTGAAACTCTTATTTACGAAACTCTTGTAAAAATGCTTTTGGTGTAACACCCACTAAACGTTTAAAATAACGATGAAGATGACTTTGATCGACAAAACCTACTTGAATAGCAACTTCAGCAATGGATAATTTCCCTTGTTTTAGTAAGTCCTTAGCTCTTGCAATACGACAGCGAATAACATATTGATGGGGTGTAATTCCTGTGGTTTCTTTAAAAAGTCGCGAAAAATAAGTAGGACTCATTTGCACGCAACTTGCTAATTCTTTTAAACTTAAATCGCCATCGAAATGAGCATAAATATAGTTAATAACTCGTTTCAATTTATACTTAGGTAACTTTCCTGTTATACATTCAGAAAAATTTCGGCGATCGCCCGAATAATTCTCTAATAAATGAAGGATAAGTGCATTAATCAAAGTCTCAGCATAAAGACGACTACCATTACCATTTTTAGTTAAAGCAGATTTAAGTGATAACCCAATTTGATGGACAAGTGGATCGGGAGTTGCAAACTGCGGTAAAAGTTCAATCCGGTCTGGATCTATAACTTCGTAGATGGTCTGAGCAAAAATCCTAGGCTCGATCGCAATCTTAACCGCACTAATTGGTTTATCCCACACCACCTGATGACTCACATCCCCTGGAACAATGACAAAATTTCCTCGAACATTCTCTTCTTTTAGTAAACGTCCATCAATGTTTCGTTCGATTTCAGTTGATGAGAACGCTTCAGTAAAAATTCCTATGCAGTGTTGTTGGAAGGATATCTTGGATATTTCCCCAGGAGGATCGCGATCGTAAACTATATCTAGATTATCCCAGCCCACAGACATACTAGAAATAAGAGGCGATCGCTTAAAAACACGTTTATAGATATCTTCTTTATTCGTACTAAAGTTTACTGATGAATCTTGCACTGAGTCGTTCTGCATATTCAATTAAAATACTGAGATGTTACAAGATACAGTTAATTGATCGTGACTGAGAAAGGGGACATATATAGTTTCAACGAAATGACCCGTAAGTCAATACGGTTCAGATAAGCCTAATTTTTTTGGTAGAGACGCGACATGTCGCGTCTCTACAGTGGTATTTGTTTAAAAAAAGCCTTAACTGAACTGTATTGACCCGTAAGTGACTTTAAACAGAATTAACTTTAAGCAGATTTCAAAAGCCAAAGACGAAATAGTTCTACAATTATTCGCCAATTAGCATCTTTTTCAGTAACTACATCATGACGCTTGAGGGTTTTAAGTGCTTTTTGTAAATCTGATTCAATTATATCTGTAGCTGTAACTAAATTCTCAATGCTTAATCCTTGTGGTTGGTCAGCAAGAACTTCGAGTATTTTTTGTTGCTGAGGAACACCCCGCGCTGCTTGACCCCAAACACCGTCAAAATAATAACGTCCTTGACGAAAGAAATTAGCATCATTGATGACTGTTTCTACATCTTCTGGAGTAAAGTTAGGATTGCGAGAGCGTCCTTGTTCAAAAACATAATTATTGTAGCGACGTACTAACTGAAATCCGATTAACTGTACCAAATAAGGTTGTCCAGATGTGAGATGATAGATTTTATCCAAGGCTTGTGGAGTATAGTCCAGGGGAAAATCTGGATCTGGGTTAGCGAGAATTTGACGAGTTGCAGCACGACTCATAAAACCGACCCGAATTGGAATCACACTCGCAAAAAAAGGTTGAAAATAATCTGCAGTCATTTCTTCCAAGGTATGTAAACCGGCGAATGCAAACGCAATTTGAGAATTCATCTGCACTAAGCCCCTAAGAAATCCCATAAAATCTGCTGGCATTTTACCCGCATCAATTAATTCTTCAATTTTTTCAAATTCATCTAGGGCGATAATTAAACCTTTTGTACCTCCCATCGATGTATTATTAGACCCGTCAGATGTATTATGGTAAATCTCTACATTTAATTTTTCTACAACCTGCTGCAAATATCTTCTAAAGGTAGGTAAAGGAAAATTGAATAAATCATAATTTCCTGGAGGGGGTATTTGCACAACTTGAGAAATTCCATCACAAATCGCCATTAATACTTCTACAATACCTTGAGGAGCATTTCCCACCTCTAACATATTGATATAAGCAACTTTAACTCCAGAACCAAGACAATTAGTTGCATTACGCAAGATTGAGGTTTTCCCCATGCGTCTATGACCGTAAATCACTACAGATTGGAGTTGCTGACCCATCACCCACAGTTCTTCTAGTTGTCGGATGATATCCTCTCTTCCCATGAAGCGATCGCCTACTACCGGATCGCCTACAATGTAAGGATTACTTACTGGTTTAGTAATATTAACTTTACCAATATCACCGGTAAGATTGAGGAGTGATTCTTGCCAAGTTTGAGCAATACTCAGAATTAAGGCTTTTTCTGTTCGAGGTAAAGAGTCAGGATGGTCGAGGATATTTTTGAGTTCTCCCAATGCACGATTGAGTGCAAAAGCACGAGTTGCACGAGACACACTGCGCTGTACAAGTTGGATATCTTCAACTACACGATACAAACTTGCAATAGTTTTCCACGAATCGGAACGTAATAAGGGTTGGGATGGAAGAGGAAGTAATTCTATTTGGTTAATTTTATCGACTTCTTTTGCAGACTGAAAAACCTCTAGAATTTGAGCAAGAGTAAACATTTCTTCACCGTAGAGAAGAGAACGGGTATGTGCAAAAGCTTCTCGAGCAAGTTGGGGTTTTTGTACGTGTAAATACCAGAAACCAGCAGCAACTGCACGAGTAGGAGTATCCAAACGAGTATCTTCTACTGGAGGAGGGAAATATTCCCCGTAATATTCAGAACGAAACAGTAAAAAACGTTTAATCGCGGCTGATTTAATTGATTTTGCAAAAGAAGCAGAAGCAAAACCTACGATCTTGCTGTGATTAATAACTTCAGATAAGCGAGAAACACGCCATATAATTTGTTCTGATGGTGTATTTTTAAGGGACTGATTAACTGCTCGCACCACTGGATAAATTTGCATGGTATATGCAAGTATTTGATTGAGATTATGTAAACCTATTTCCCAATCTTCTTGTAACCATTTTTGCAACCGTAAAGTAAGATTTGGTAAAGGTAAGGGAGTAACGTGGGGAATAAAACCATTACCATTTTCAAAAAGACGTCGCTTAAAAATCGAGCCAATCAACCAATTTTCTGGACGAGGGAAAGATAAAAATAGCATTACAAGTAACATTAATAGCAATAGTGTGCTAAATGCTACGATAAAAATCATCCCAGAAGGTATATCTATTATTAATATTTGATAATAGCTGAGTGCAGTTCCCCCTGCGAGCGCTGAGGCTACAAGCATAGTAATATCATTACCATGCCAATTTTCCTTCATTCTTTTCTTTGTTTTTTCTGACATGAGCCATTCTTTAGCTCTAGGTGAGCGGTTGAAGATTACCCAAATTCCTAATACACTAATTGACAAAAAAAATGTACCAAGTACTGCAAACATCAATGCTGAGAACAACCTAAATAAGGTGAATTTAGAAGGATCTACGGAACTAAGGCTAAATACACAAGATACTACGGTTTCCACTAAGTTTATTGCTAAAGTAAATCCCAATAATTCAGCCACTTTTCCCCAACTGAGATACACTAGGGTTATTCCTATACTGACTGCAAAAGATAGGGAAAATCTTTCAGTCATTACAAATGTAATTAAATTAGTGGTAAATACCAATATAAAAGCTTGGATCATTAACCGGCGCTCAATCGGGTGTTCGGGTAGGAAATTTGATGTTTTTGTTCGGCTATTTTCCTGTTGTTGATTCTTTTGTTCTTGAGAAAAAGACCCACTTCCAAACGTATCCACATACCAGCGCAAAGCCTGAGGGAAGAATAATACCCAGTATAAAATACGTAAATAATCCAATGGCTTCAATAACGATAGAGGACGTTTAAGTTTTGGAGCCAAATCTAAACGTGGAACAGTATTTTGTTGCTTCATTGGTAGAATTAAGTAATGAGTAATAAGTAATAAGTAATGAGTAATGAGTAATAAGTAATAAGTAATGAGTAAGAACCAGGATTTAATAGCTATTTTCAATTCCCAATCCCCAATCCCTAATCCCTAATCCCCGTTCATCCGTAAGGATGCGTCCTATCGCCCATCAACACAACGAGAATAAGTTTGATAACACAACCTCATCAATTTCCGAGGATGACCGTCACTTTCTTGTAGTATTTGTTGAATTTCTATCTCAGTGAATTTAATTTTTGTCATTGCGAGACGTGTTGCAATAAATTGACGTGCAGTACTTTCGTTCCAAGGTGCAATTATTTCTTCCTGACAAACACCAGCTAAAGGTGATGTCTTACCTTCATCCTGACTATCGTTAAATAAGTCGTCTAAAGATTCACTCGCAGCTAAAATTAAACGCAGAGGTGCAACACTTCCTTCAGCTAAACCACGTAGTTGATCGCGGACTTGACGGGTAAAACCTTCCCAGGTCATTTTTCCAACGTTATCTATAGCTAAGAGTATTCTGCGATCGCGGAGATTGCGAGTTAATGTATAACCTTTGGCGCAGGGAATTCCAATAGACTCTTCCGAAAATTTGCAACACGCTGTGAGTCTGGTTTTGGACAGCGTTAACTGTGAGCCAGAACTAACGTAATAATCAGGCTTGGAGACAGTTAGTGATAGCAACTATCAACAAAAATATTGATAACTAATTCAT
>NZ_JASJDK010000082.1 GCF_030065675.1 Mastigocoleus sp. MO_188.B34
AACCCTGAAAAGACGTTGGCTACCTGCACTGATTGTGGGTAGTTCTGTGTTTGGGGTAGCAGCTTTTAATACATTTAAACAAGAACCGATTTATAATGCAGAAACGCGATCGCTGTTAAATCGCAGTTTACCTTCTGCATTATAAATCGGTTCTTGTTTAAGTGTATTAAAAGCTGCTACCCCAAACACAGAACTACCCACAATCAGTGCAGGTAGCCAACGTCTTTTCAGGGTTAGCCAATATTGTTGTAGATCGATAATATCGTCGTCTTCTTGGTTAAATTCAAAAGAATTATGTGTCATAAATTTTTATAAGGATAATTCTAGTAAGCTTTAAAGCAAATTCACTTTTATATCAAAGTAGTTCTAATTAAAATTTAATGTAGTGTGGCAAACAATTAATAGTTTGAATGCATTTGTAAAGGGAAAATCACTTTAGACTAGCTTCTGACATACATGTCACAAATTATTTTACGTTAAATTTACCCAATTAAGTAGCTTAGATTATAGAAATAATAGAATTGAGATTACATCAAAATAGTTATGTATAGCATGATTTATAGGTAATCTTAAAGGCAAAAGTATCATTTTTTTTTATGGATGATTGTAATCTAATTTTCATATAGAAAAATATAATGCCTTCTTGTCCCGACATAGCTTAAATAATTGATACAATAAATAGCTATTTCACTTTGTAATACTAGAAGACAGTCAAAAATAACCTTACTATTAAAAAAAAATATATATATAAGTTTTTATCATGTTTGTATCTAAATCTAACTGAAATTAGAGCAAAAATAGATATACAAACTATTCAGAATTAATTGTACTAATTACCCATATAAATTTATTGTACATCAGATAAACCCTTGCCTTATATGACTTATAGCTTTTATAACTAAAAAAATAAGATTAACCATTGAGATTATTGAACAGGATTCAACTTTAGATTTTTAGCGACAAAAAACTATATAAGCATATACTAATCACAGACGTATTCGCTTATTCGAACTCTTGGTAATTTAGTATAAAGAGTATGTAAATGAAAAACTCACAGAAATGTGATTTAGAACTCTTGTTTAAATAATTTTTGTCGATTATTAATTAAATTGTCTAAATTAAAACATTGTAAGCAGAATCTGCATTTGTGTCATTCTTCACTTGTATCATGATATTTTATACTCAATAGCTATATTTGCATCTTACAGTGCAAGATGATAGATAAATTTAGAGGTTTAAATGTTTGTTTACGAAAGGATGCTAATTTCATAAATTCCTTTGACGGAGAAAACATAATAACTGTGTGTTGAGTCACAGATATGATGATAAGCTTACTCTATTTTACTATTAGAAAATAAATAGTTTTTTGGGTTATAATCGCTAACCGAGTAACTCAATATAGGTATATTTTTATAATGAATATCTCTCCCATCGTGCATCGCAGTAGTTTGCTCGAGTACTAGAGCTATCTAAAAAATATTTCCTATTCCGATTAACAATCAAATTTATTGGAAATTGTCTATTCTCTACCACATTCATATTTATATCACTTGTACTGTTGTATAATTTACTCTGTTTTTATTAATACAATACCTTATGAGTATATATGACTGATGAAAATTTCTAAACCGGCACAAAATAGGTTTTCGATAGACTTACCTCTTCCAAAAAAAAGTAATCCCTCCAGTGAAATGAAAGCGTCGGTGAAATTATCAGTCATCACGCAATTTTTTCCCCCTGATTATGCTGCGACAGGGCAGTTAATAGAAGAACTTACAAAATCTTTAGGCTTTGAGGGGGTTGATGTTGAGGTTTTTACTGGTCAACCAGGATATGCTTTTGGAGATTCCCATGCTCCAGCACGTGAAGAAGTTGGTAGAGTCAGAATCCAACGTACTCGGGCTACTAATATTTGGTACCAAAGAATTCGTGGTAAAACCCTTGGTGGGGTTTTGTTTACCATACGGGCGATACTTCATCTCTTAAGACATGGATCTCGTTATAATATTTTGCTATTGACGACTGCGCCTCCATTTTTACCAATTGTGGGGTATTTAGTTCATATTTTCTATCGGATTCCTTACGTTTGCATTTTGTACGATCTCTATCCAGACATTGCGATCGCTTTGAATGTAGTTCAAAAGAATCATTGGTTAGCAAAATTTTGGCAAGGTCTCAATAAAAGAATTTGGCGCAAAGCATCTGGAATAATTGTTCTCAGCCCAGCAATGAAGCAGAGAGTCACAGGAATCTGTCCAGAGATAAGTGAAAAAATTTCTGTTATTCACAGTTGGGGAAACCCCGAAATTGTAAAGCCCATAGCTAAAAAAGATAATTGGTTCGCGAAAAAGTATGACCTCAACAATAAATTTACCGTCCTCTATTCCGGTAATATGGGTCGATGTCATGATGTGGATACAATTCTAGACACTGCAAAATTTCTCAAAGATGAGCCTATTCAATTTTTATGTATCGGTGCTGGAGCAAAACGCAAACAATTAATGGAAGAGATAGAGCGATTAAAGCTCAATAATTTTTTGTTTTTACCCTATCAGAATAAACAAGTGCTTCCTTATTCTTTGACTGCTTGCGATTTATCTTTGGTGAGCGTAGATAAAGGTTTTGAAAGTCTTGTTGCGCCTAGTAAACTATACCCGGCTCTAGCAACTGGACGTCCAGTGGCTGTAATTTGTCCGCAAACTTCATATCTAAAGCAATTAATTGCAGATGGAAAATGTGGTAGTACATTTGAAAATGGAGATAGTGAAGGATTAGCTAAATTTATTCAATACCTCGAGCAAAACCGCAACTTAGCCAAAAAAATGGGAATTAGAGCGCGTGAGTATATGGAATCTCATTTTAGCTCTAAGGTAATAGCAAAGCAGTATCTAGAAGTTTTGTACCAAGCGAAAAAATGAGTCTGCTTTTAGGTAATCATCAAGACAAATATTTTATCCATAGATAAAAATAGGCTCTGTCGGACCCGACAAATTTTGGTGATAAAGGAGGTTAAAAAACCTAAAGGATATGGGACAATGAATTTTTACAACAACCTGAATGAACTTGGAATTTCTAACCCCTATAATTTTGGTTGGCTTGCAGTAATATTCATTCTTGTATTCACTTGGGCAATAACATGGATTTTAATGCCGGTAATACGTAAATTTGCTTTGCAAGTAAGTTGGGCAGATCGACCAAATGCACGGCGTTTGAATAAAGAACCTTTACCCAATGCTGGTGGTTTAGCGATCTATGCAGGGGTAATTGTAGCTTTAGTTTTAGCAATTCTTATCCGTCCAATTGAATTGCAGAGTGTTTTAGCTCAAGTATTAACAATTTTGTTGGGTGGATCGATTCTAGTTCTTGTCGGCTTTATCGACTATCAGTTCAGTTTACCATCATCATTTCGTTTGTTAATCCAAATTTTGTCCGCACTACTACTAATGGCTAATGGTATAAGTTTAGACTTTGACTTCGGTACTTCAAGTGACTTGTTTTTGTCAGTATCGCTAACACTGCTTTGGGTAGTAGGAATTACTAATGCCATCAACTTAACGGATGGAATGGATGGTTTGGTGGGAGGAGTTAGTTTTATTACTGCTATGAGTTTGTTAGCAGTTTCCGCACAGTTTCCCAACTGTGCTGCAGCAACCCTTGTCCTTGCAGCACTAGCAGGAGCAGCGCTGGGATTCTTACGACATAACTTCCATCCATCAAAGATTATTATGGGCGATGCTGGAGCTTATTTTTTGGTTATGTACTAGCTGCCACCAGCATCCTAGGTAAATTGCAAATAACCACAATCTTTACTATCGTACCTCCAGTTCTATTCCTACTTTTACCAGTATTAGATACGACTCAAGTATTTATTCGACGTCTAATGATGGGTAAGAACTCTTTGAATACGCCAGGGAAAGATCATTTACATCACCGGTTGCTAGCTTCGGGGTTATCTCAGCGTCATGCAGCATTTGCTCTTTGGTTTTTTACTTGGTTTTTTAATCAAATAGCAATGAAAATACAAGGAATGACTTTGGTGGTAATGATTGCAACTAGTATTAGTATTTTCGTTTTTTTAGGTTTTACGGTTTCCCTGAAGATGTGGAGGGTTTAATCGTTAAATTTTGGTATCTGATTACTGGATTCACATATAGCATGCAATAGTTTTTGTCAAGCTATTTGAATGATTAGTGAAGGTATTTTAAATCACTATCCATATTATTTAGTTCTGGTAAGATTATTTACAGTAAAATCACCTATAAAGAAGAAACCTAACTTATATTGAGAAGTCTTTTTTTGAGGCTGATTTTTTAAAGTCTAAATTTGAGAACATTTTCTCTTTCTGTACAACTAAATTCTGAATAAGTTACACATAAAATTGAGTAAATCAAGCGTATCTGATTCTATAATTTAATACTTATTTTTAGATTTAGGAGTTGGGCTTTGATGGTTCTACTGTAATAAGTGTTGAATCTCAGTCTCTCCAGCGTAATCTTCTTGGATAGTTATTGACTGTTAAGGAGGACCGAAGTGGGAAAAAGGTGTCATCGAAATCGGAATCGCTCGACAAGGAGGGCTATTTATTGTTTAAATCATGGGTGCTATATCGATAGTGTATCTCAAAAATATCCATTATTCGCAGACCGTGCCGGACAACTACAGGAACGTGGGATGAGTCGCCGTAGTGCAGTAATATTGCTGCATAATAATGCTACTGTTCTTCTGGAAGGAGAATGGTTAGAGGCTTTTTGGTGCGAACAGTGCCAGCAAACTAAGTGGTATCGAATTAGGAAAGTTGATAAACACAGATATATACCTTCGATTGCACCAAGGGAGCTTTGGCTACAAGTTGATGGAGTAGCTTATCCTCTGGGTAATGCTTTCGTCGGTGAGTTCACGCGCAGGAAAGCAGCAGGATTAAGGATATGATTCTATGTAGAGCCATGTAGTATGGCAGTTTATTTAAAATAAATATGAATATAGCCATAAAGTAAGTATTGTGAAAAAAATCATTCATAATTTGCATTCACCAGCTTATAGTTTGGTGATAAAAACAGCATTACAAAACTGGTGGCTAATTGCTATTAACCTGCTTACTAATGTGCTGAGTGCTTTCTTGGAGGGAAGTACATTGGGGGTAATTTATTTAGCAGTAGCTTATCTAACCTCAGTGGGTGAGTCAGGAAAAGATACAAAAACATATTCAGGGATTCTTCAAACACTCTCTGCAGTTCTACCACTTCCACCAGAGCAGATGTTTTTAGGATTAATCGGTATGGCATTGTTGCTGCAAATATTTTTAAGTTTGAGTAATTACGCCAATAAGGTGTCGACCGCTTATCTGTCAGCAAAAGCACAGCCTTATGTAACGGGTAAAGTGTTTGAACAAATTATGACCTTTAGTTATACCTGTGTAAGTCAGTATAAAGTCGGTGACTTAGTTCTGTTTGCTAATGATGCTGCTTTAGCAGTAGAACGACAAATAGATGAACTCAATAAAATCATAGTCGGCTTATCTTTCTCTTTGATATATCTAGTATTGATTGTGCGCTTATCACCTACCTTAGCAGCAGCAGCAGCATTGCTCACTCTACTTGTTGTTTGCGTTCAATATAAGATTATTCCACGCTTGAGGCGAGTAGTGAAGCGTGCGACAGCGACTCAAGTTGAATCAGCAAAGTACATTACCGAGAGTATTCAGGCACTAAGGTTACTACATACTTTTGGTACCCAAAAAGTTACCTTGACCGAGGCTGATAAATTCTTAAATAAAATCCAGGAAGAGTTACAGAAGCGAGCATTTATTTTTTATTTACCAGAACCAATTTTAGATACATTGCCAATATTAGCACTAGCTATTTTAGCCACCTCAGCAGTAGTTTTAAAAGGCGAAGGAGCCACTATCTTGCCGATGTTGTTAACATTTTTGCTTGCACTGCAAAGATTATCGACACGTTTAAAGATGACTGCAAATGCAATTATACGGTTTGTGGATAATAGTGCCCGAATGTTGCGATTAGAAACTATCCTAAATCCATACGATAAGTCGTTTGAACACTCGGGTACTAAAGCTTTTATAGGTCTTAATAAAGATATTGAGTTTCATTCCGTTAGTCTTTCTTACACTGGTAATAGTGTTTTAGCCCTTCAGGATTTAACTTTTAAAATTCCACTTAACCGTGTAACCGCATTAGTAGGAGAATCAGGGGCAGGAAAGTCCTCAATCATAGATTTATTGATGGGGCTTTATCAACCAACAGATGGAAAAATTTTGGTGAACGATTTAACCTTGGCAGATTACAGTTTGGAAGAGTGGCGGCAATATGTTGGGGTTGTCAGTCAGGATACCTTTATTTTTAACGACAGTATTATAGAGAATTTGCGGTATGGTCGCCCTGATGCCAATCGAGATGATGTGATTGAGGCAACTAAGGCTGCTCAAGCTCATGAGTTTATTTTAGCATTACCTGATGGTTATGAAACTATACTGGGTGAGCGTGGCTATCGCCTCTCCGGAGGTCAAAAACAAAGATTGGCTTTAGCTAGAGCATTAATTAAAAAACCAGATATTTTGATTCTGGATGAGGCAACGAGTGCACTAGATAGCGAGTCAGAGAAATTTATTCAGCAAGCACTCGATAAATTTCAGAAAAACCGGACGGTTATTGTAGTTGCACACCGACTTTCAACAATCGCCAACGCAGATCAAATTTTGGTGCTTGAACGGGGGCGAATCATTGAGCAAGGGACTCATACTTCACTTTTACGGCAAGGTGGGCGCTATGCACGCTATTGGCAATTACAAAGTAGCAAAGTTGCAGCATGAATATTTTTGTAAATATGATTTTTTATAGTTCGATTTTATAGTTTTTAGTTGATTAAAGAATAATAATGATTGTCTAGGTTTATAAACTCTTTAAAAGTGGAATTTGGTATGGAAAATTATTATCCAAAGATTACAGTTGCAACAGTTGTGATAAATGCTGAGAGTGTTATTGAAAAAACCATTAATAGCGTACTTAATCAAGATTATCCCAATATTGAATATGTTGTAATTGATGGAAAATCTCAAGATAGCACTAAGTCAATAATCGCAAAATATAGTCATCAGATTCAGAAGTATATCAGCGAAGCTGATGATGGTATTTATGATGCTATGAATAAAGCATCTAAACTGGCTTCAGGTGAATGGATTATCTATATGAATGCCGGAGATGTTTTTTATTCTTCTGATTCTCTTAGTAAATTAACGCAAGCCTTCAATAGTGATGCTGATGTTATTTTTGCTGGAGTCGCAGAGGTTTTTGTTGACGAGTTTGAAACTCGTATTTTTCATAAAATGCCACGCACTATAGAAAATATATGGTATCAGATGCCGACATCTCATCAAGCAACAATTGTTAGATTATCTACTCAACGGCACTATCAGTTTAATACTGCTTATAAATGGTGTGCCGATCATGATATGCTCGCGCGAATTTATCGTGATGGAAAAAAGTTTTTAAGTGAAAATATTTTACTTTCTACCTTTGACTGTAGAAGTACTGGAAGTCATCGTAGCCTAAAATTATATATTTGGGAGCGGTGGCAAATTAGTCGAGGTTTAGTCGCTTATCATATACGTTTATTTCACTATGGTAAAGAATGGTTTCACCACACACTTTGGGGGAAAATAGTTACCTTAATCAAAAAGATTGTACCAAAGCATACAATCTTAAATTTGCGTAGAGTACGTGGTACGACTGGAAACTAAAATTATATTCTACTAGAAAATGCGTTTCTCTAAAGTCTTTGGAATTGGTTTACCTAGAACGGGGACTACCTCTCTCAATATTGCTTTAAACACTATTGGTGTATCATCTATTCATTTCCCTTTTAGCCTTTACGAATCATTGGACAGCAAAATTATTAGCCAATACACGGGGTTTGTTGATTCACCTCTTTCATATCTGTACCAGAAACTGGATATAAAATATCCTGGTTCAGGTTTTATTTTGACAACTAGACCGATTGAAGCTTGGCTAAAAAGTATGAACTGGTTGTTAAATGAAGGGCGTTGTATTTGGGAATGGCAATCAAGTTATGATTCTTACCACGAAGAATTTTTTGGATCGGCTAATTTTGAAACAAGCCTTTATCGAAATAAGTATTATCAATTTCATTCAGAAGTGAGCAATTATTTTCAAGGTCGTAATGATTTGCTAATTCTTGACTTAAGCGCAGCTTACGGTTACGAAGAATTATGTAATTTCTTAGATTTACCTGTTTGTAATAAAGAATATCCATGTGGGAATGAAACACGCAAACCTCGACAATTGCAAAGGATTGCTAAACAGGTTGGAGAATATAACAAATCATATGAGCAATTTATTAGACGATTGGACTATTACATCGTTAAGTTCAGAAAACTTATGTAAAGCAGTGAAATATGAAAGAAGAAATATCAATTTTGCTGTCAGCAAATGAAGCGTATGCAAGATACTGTGCTGTTACAATGCTGTCAATTTTGTTCAATACTGCTTCAGTAGATAAAATTTGTTTTTACATTCTTACGCCCAATTTTTCATCCGAGAGTATTGAACGAATTAAAGAATTGTGTAGCCGCTTTAATGCTAAAGTTTCATTTATTCCAATTAATCTAAATTTATTTAATTCTTTTCCTACTTTTCACTCACACTTTAATCAGAATAATTATTCACGCATTTGTGGTCCAGATCTTTGTGAAAACTGTGAACGATTAGTTTATTTAGATTGTGACCTGATTGTGCTTGATGATATTGCTGAGCTTTTCAGACACAACTTAAATGGTAAACCAATCGGTGCAGTCCCCCATGTCCAACTTCCTTATGAGGAAACATTTATCAAGAACTTCTCCGTTAGTAGAAATGATACTTATTTTAATTCTGGGGTTATGGTTATCAATGCTGATTTGTGGAGAAAAGAAAAAATTACCGAAAGTGTTTTAGCCCTTGCATGCAAGTATGCTGAAAAACTTCATTTTGCTGATCAAGATGCTTTTAATGCTATTTTTTGGGAAAACTACTTCCATGTTCCTGGTGTGTGGAATGTTGAAGCTCGACTTTATAGAGAAAAGCTATTAGGTTTATCTCAAACAAAAGAGATAACTAAAAGAATCAAATTTCCAAAAATTATTCATTACACAGGACCAAACAAGCCCTGGTCATCAAAAAACTATGTACCAAAGCGTAACCTATATATTGAATATAGCGAACGTCTTAATTCACTTATTTCTTGGCCCCCAGATATAGAAATCAAAAATTTTCGTCTACCGAGTTTTACCTCTTTTATTTATTCGTGTATTTACTTTAGAACTTGTTTGTATCGCAAGAAAATATTACAAGTGAATCTGTTTTCAAAAAACTAAACTCAACATTGCAAAGTGTGAACGTAATATTTATTACTTTAATGTCTAAATTTATGTAAAGGTGTCAAAATGGTTGCGATTGCAAATACTCTTAGAAGAAAAGGAATCACTAAGTTCAACACTACTAAATTATTGTATCGTTTCACTCATCTTCAAAAATGCATTGAAGGACAAGAAACTGTATATCTCGTTTATACTTTAGGTAAAGTTGGTTCTCAGACTATTTATATTACATTAAGAGAAAAAATCTTAGAATCTGATGTCTTCCACTTACATTTTGTATCAGATAGTTGGTTCAATAATCCGAATAAAATACTATCAAAAAAACCAGAAGCAATAAAAATTGCTCAAAAAGTTAGATCTATAGTTAGTAGTAATAAAAAAATCAAGATAATCAGTCTTGTACGAGATCCAATTGCTAAGACAATTTCTCAAATATTCCAAACTCCAGAAGCTTTTGGCTTTACAGAAATAGAACTCTTGAAGATGAAACCAAAGGATATATGTCATGTTTTGACTCATCAAGCGAAAAGTCACTTTCATCATCCATCTCAATGGTTCGAACAAGAATTTTTAGATTTCACAGGTCTTGATATATATCGTACTCCTTTTGAATATTCATGTCGAAAGCAAACTGATAAATTCAAGATGTTTGAATTTTTAATATTGAGAAATGAAGACTTGCAATTTGAGAAGCAAATAATCAATAATCTACAAAAATTTATTGGTAAACCAATTGATAACCTTATTGTCGGGAATAAGACGAATGATAAAATAACTGGTGGTATTTATAAAAAAGTAAAAAATCAAATCTCATTCAACAATGACTTTTTAAATGAGATTTATAGTTCAAAGTATTGCCAACACTTTTACTCGAAAATAGAAATTGAAGACTTTAAGAAGCGATGGATTTTTAAAAATAAATGATAAAGAATATTATCTATGAACATAGGAGTTTATTTTTCAGCCAATGATATTGTTTACGACTGGGCTATCGCCTTTCTAAACAGTTTCAGAAAGTTTAATCCCAATTTACGCCTGATTCTAATACCGTTTAACGAAGAGTGCGATCGCATCCTCACCCTTAAAGAAATCTACAATTTTGAAGTATATATTGATTCATCTTTTCCTCGTTTAGAAGCAATTGGTCGAGCATTTGAGTTAGGACATACACCGACTGGTCCTTATTGGTTTAGACGGTATGCTTCTTTTTGGGGACCTCTCGATTTGTTCATGTATTTAGATGCTCGTCAATTAGTACTTGCAGATTTAAAGCCGATAATTCTGGCTTTAGAAAAATATGACTTTCATTTACTCCACTTTGATTGTGCTATTAACCAAGTTTATGAACCTGGAGAACTGCGTCGAAATTTATTAAGAAAGGGACGTACAAAAGGTTTTAATTCTGGTCGCTGGATTTCAAAAAAAGGGTTGTTTTCACTAGAAGAGTTTGAAAACTTAGCTGAAGATGCATTACAAGTAAGAGAAGAATTAAATCCTCGTAATACAGACCAAGCATTTATTAACTATTGCTGCGACATGAAGTCTATTTGCTACGGTCACGTTGCTGAAGTTATAGGAGGAATTTGCCAAAATGCTTGGGCCAGACAGCCAGGAAATATTTATCAACAAGATGGGAAATATTATATTTGGGATTATGGTGGATTAGACCATAAGAAACAATTGATTATTCTTCATTGGGCAGGATTTAAGCTAAATCCTTTAATGCCACATAAGTTTTTGTTTTATAGTTATTTATTAAAAAATAAATCAGTTGTTAAGTGGTTATTAATAAGTATTCTTTTTAGAGTATATTATTTGTTAATTGTTCCTTTTAAAACCCTCAGAGAAAACCGTATGCTTAATAATCTATATCATAAATTTAAAAGATTGATTTTAAAACAAACAGTAGAAAATATTTGAAATTTTCTAGTTTATGAAAGTTAATAAGTTAACTTGAATAGCACCTTAATTTAAGTACTTGATGAATATAGTTTCCTACATTCACCCAACTCGTACCTATCTTCCTTGTACGGGTGCAGGGCGGCATATAAATAATACATTATTGGGATTGGCTTCACACGAAAAGATAAACTTAGAATTACTATGTTCCCGTCAATGGTTGCAGGAAGATGGCAAATTGGATCCCTCTTCCCCATTGTCTGATATACCCTTGAAAACTTTTCCTTTCCCCGAAAATATAACAGAAAGGTTTTGGAAAATAGCTCAATTTCCAAAGATGGATTGCTATATCCCCAAAAAGATAGATTGGCTATTTACACCAATGGAAACTTATATTCCTGTGTCACGCTGTCCGGTAGCACTAACAATCTACGATCTTCAAGCCTTTGAACCCAATTTACCTTGGTCCCATACACGTCAACACCGCTGGTTTCGCTACAAGTGGAGTCAGTGGATTTATAAAGCTTTGAGTCATTACCGGGTTATTTTTACCATCTCCGAATTTTCTAAGTCACGGATGATTGAACTCTTAGGAGCAGACCCTGAGAAAATAGTGGTCGTAGGGTGTGGTGTAGAGCAAGATTTTTACGATATTGCATCAGCCGATCCTTTTCATTTTAAGAGACCTATAGATCTGCCTTACGCATTGATAATTGGTGGTTTGCGGCTGAGGAAAGGTGCAGATTTTGTGCTGAAAGTAACAGAAGAACTACATGCTCGCAGTTCTGATTTACAGATTCTTGTTGTGGGAGATTCAGAACCAGAATACATTGCAGCAGCTAAAGAGTTACCTAATCTTAAATTATTGGGAGTTGTATCAGATAGTGATTTGCCTCAATTATTGCGTTGTGCGTCTTCTTCACTATTCCTTTCCCATTATGAAGGATTCGGTATCCCAGCAATAGAAGCAATGGCTGCAGGTATTCCTTCTATTGTAAGCAACTGTGCTTCATTACCAGAAGTCGTTGGTAAAGCAGGTATTGTTGTTGAACCAAATGCAACCACAACAATAGTTGATATCCTGATAGAACTAAAGGAGAATTCTTCACTGCGAGAAAACTATATTCAGCGAGGACATACACATGCAGCACAGCATACATGGTCACGTTGCGTAGAACGTCTAGTTAATGCATTTTATACTTTTGCCTAATGTTAACTACTTGCAAAAATTCTCATATCTATTCAACCAAACAAGAAAAGTACGTCCAGTTTGGATGTGGATTATGCGCCCCTGAAAGCTGGCTCAATTTTGATTCCAGTCCTGCGCTCCGTCTACAAAAGTTACCAGTTGTTGGTAATCTGGTACCTTCAGGTCCCTTCGGGCGTTTTCCAAAGAATGTTCAGTACGGAGATATAGTTGTAGGATTACCTGTTCCAGAGAATAGCATTGCTCTCCTTTATTCCTCCCATGTACTAGAACATCTCACTCTTATGGAGTTACGCCAAGCCCTTAAAAATTGTTATCGAATTTTAAAACTCGGTGGAATATTTCGTTTTGTTCTTCCTGATTTAGAGTTTATGGCTCACCAGTATATAAACTCTGTTAATTCTGATGCAGCAGTAGAGTTTATGCAACTTACCTGGTTGGGAATTCAAGAACGTCGGAATGGATTACTGGGTTTTCTTAAAGAATATCTGGGCGGTAGTAAGCACCTTTGGATGTGGGATTATAAATCACTATCATTGGAATTGGAAAAAGTAGGTTTTAAAAACATTCGTCGAGCTTATTTTGGTGATAGTAATTTTTCTAACTTTACTCAAGTAGAGTATCTAGAGCGCTGGGAAAATGAACTTGGTATTGAGTGCAACAAGTAGCTATGAAGACAAAAGTTATATTTTGCTGGTCAGATATTTCTGGTTATATGGCAGCATGCTGGCAAACCTTAAATAATTTACCAGATATTGATGTATTTGTTATTGCATTTAAATCTAATACAGAAACAGCATTTTCTGACCAGTTGATGCAAGATATTCCTTGTCAACTCTTAGATTTACAAGAAAGACAAGATGCTACTTTAATCAAACATTTAGTATTGAGAGAACGTCCAGATGTGTTAGTTCTCTGTGGTTGGTTGCATAAACCCTACTGTCAATTAGCTTTTGCATCAGAACTGCATGAAGTTGTTAAAGTCATGGGTATGGATACACCCTGGTGGGGAACTCTAAAACAATATTTAGCACCTTTTGTTTTACGTCCTTACTTACAACAAATTAGCCGAGTTGTGGTAGCAGGTGAACGTAGTTGGCAATATGCTCGATGCCTAGGTGTTAAAACTACTAATATTATGCGTGGACTTTATGGTGTCGATTTTAATGCTTTGTCGCCACTCTACGTAAAGCGAGTTGAGAATTATTGGCCACGTTCTTTTTTATTTGTTGGTCGCTATGCACAAGTCAAAGCTCTCGATCTACTAACACAAGCTTACAAACTGTATCGAGAGAAAGTATCAAAACCTTGGAATTTGATATGTTGTGGTAAAGGTCCTCTAGCATCACAATTAGAAGGAAAACCAGGCATTGACAACCAAGGCTTTGTCCAACCAGCGCAGATGCAAGATATTTGGCAGAGCGCTGGGGCTTTTATTTTACCCAGTAGATTTGACCCTTGGCCTCTAGCATTAGTTGAAGCAGCAGCAGCAGGCTTACCAATAATTTGTACCGATGTTTGTGGTTCAGCTGTTGAGATGATTCGCCCCTATTACAATGGCTTAATGATTCCTTCAGAAGACCCAGAAGCCTTAGCCAAAGCATTATTATGCATACAGCAATATTATGAAGAATTACCTGTGTGGGGAAAGCGTTCCCAAGAATTAGCCACTGCTTATGGGGCTGATATTTGGGCAAGACGTTGGCAAGAAATGATAAATGAAATAGGAAGAACATTGCCTACCAAACAAAATCAGTCTCTTATAACTGCCGACAGCATTATTTAATATTTGTGCAAATGGGTTTAAATTTTATCGATCAACTCGCCGATATTATCGTTAGTCCTTTGGGCTTAGCAGGTATTATTATCGGCTTGGTAGTTGTATATCAAGCCGGACGTTCCCGTCGTTTAGCTTGGTTATTATTCACATTATGCTGCTTCAGCGCATCTTTAGGAAAATTTCAAAGTGAATTTATTAAAGCAACTCCCCCTTTAGTTTTTCCCTTAGAGCAATTGCGTAGTGTGGGTAGACCCCTAACTATTGTTCTTTTAGCTTTACTTCTTGTGCTGGGGTTACAGAAGCAGTATGGATGGCATCGCAAGCTAATAGCACCACCAATTAAATATTTGGTGTTGGTACAGTTAGTAATTTTTTTTAAAACCTTAGCTTATGGCAGTATCGGATTTGCCTTCTTAGCTTTTCTAACATTCGGAGCAGTTGTATTGATGTTCCGTTTTGGACCTTCCCGATGGTTGCAAGACGAACACAATTTTCGCTTAGGGGTTTGGTCTTTGGCGATGGTAGGCGTAATTTTTATTGTTGCCAATATTTACCAAGCTGTTTTTAACACATATCCAATTATGTTTATACATGGGCGGTTTTCGGGTACCACTGCGAATCCACAGCAAGCCGCAGCTTTGCTAGGAGCTACAATTCCTTGTTGTATGTTTTTTGTTGAAAGCCGAGAACAATCACTTAAAGTCAAACTTTACTGGATTATTGGTTTAGTTCTTATAATGCTAGGTTTATTTTTGACAGGCTCCCGTACTGGGGTACTCATGGGATTAGTGTCAATATTATTTTTCTACCGTCGAAGAGGAGGAATTGCACTACGTTTAGGGATGTCTATTGCCATAATATTAGCTGTAATTTTGCCATTAATAAGCCAAGATGGATTACTTTTAGCAACTGACCAGACACAAATTACCGATAGATTCACTTCAATCAATGATTCCCGTTCGCATGTTTGGTTAGCAATGTGGAATACTTTTATAAACAATCCATTTTTTGGTGCCCCTCTCAGGGCAGACCGCTTAGGCTATGGGGAGAATTCTTGGTTAGCAGCAGGAGCAAATTTGGGATTATTAGGATTTATACCTTTAGTGATATTCGGATTAGTCTGTATAAAGCTTACATTTTCACTTAATCAATTAGAAAAAAGAAAACCTGCTTATTCTCTTCAATGTGACACAGTCATAGCAGGTTTAATTTCTCTTTTTGTAGGAAGTTTTTTTGAAGCGTTTTTATTAGGTAATTTAACATTCTTTCTCATGTCACTTTTAATGTATTTGTCTCTTGGAAATTATTTAATTGAAGTTGATTACATGCAAAGAAAATACTTACCCAGGTATAGAGTATTTTCTATGAATCGAGAGAGCAATGCGTTTCATAATTGATACATAATATTCTAAATTTTTATATGAAAAATAATGATGAAAATACTTCATATTATTCCTTCCATAGCCCAGATTCGAGGCGGCCCAAGTCGAGGCGTTTTGGATATGGTAAAAGCATTACAACAGTCTGACATTGAAGTAGAAATCGCTACCACGAATGATAATGGTTCCGAACTATTAAACGTACCTTTGAACAAACGTATAAGATACAAGAACATTCCTGTTTATTTTTTCCCCAGATTTTCCCCTTCTATTGTAAATTTACGAGAATTTGCATTTTCCAGTGAATTAACACAATGGCTTTGGCAAAATATTCAAGATTATGATTTATTGCACATCCATGGAGTTTTTTCCTATCCATCTACCGTAGCAATGGCAATTTCTCGAATCAAAGCTATACCTTATATAACAACACCTCATGGTCTGCTTCTTCAATGGGCTTTGCAGCAAAGTACTCAGAAAAAGCAGATTTACTTAAAGCTAATAGAACAGACAAACTTATATCAAAGTAAAGCTGTTCACTTCACCTCTGAGAAGGAACAGCAAGAAGCTTTAGCAAGTTCTTTTTTAGAATTACCTCCCTCTAACTTTGTCTTACCATTAGGAATTTCAGTACCAGAAACTATTCATAATGCACGTCAACGTTTACGGCAATATTTCAATATTCCAGTAGACGAACCTATCATTTTATTTTTATCTCGCTTACATCCTGTCAAAGGTTTGGAATACCTAATTCCTGCTTTAGGTAAACTTGCTCAGCATCGTTTTAGCTTCATTTTGGCTGGCAGTGGAATGCCAAAATATGAAGATCAAATTAAATCTTTACTCGTTTCAAATGGACTAAATAATCGTACCTATATAACTGGATTTGTCAGTGGTGAGTTCAAAAATCTCTTGATACAAGGAGCAAATCTATTTGCTCAAACTTCTCATATAGAAAGCTTTGGTTTGTCAGTTCTCGAAGCCTTAGCAGTAGGTTTACCCGCTTTGGTCACACCTGGTGTTGCTTTAGCTTCAGTTGTTGAACAGCACAAACTAGGTTATGTTACTTCCCTTGATGTATCTGCAATTGCATCTACAATTGAGAACCATTTAACCAATCCCCAACAAGCCAAAGAAATGGGAACCCGCGCTCGTCAACTCATCTTTGAACAATACACCTGGGATTCCATAGCCAAAAAATTAATTCAAGTTTATACAGCTATCATCAAAAATCAACCTATTCCAACTTTTAACTAACTACAAAATTTAGACTAATTCAAACTATGAATACGATTTCTCAAGAACACGACTATTCTTATCAAGATAGTAACCTCGGACATCATCATGCCTATTTGATAAAACCTCTTATGGGAATGATAAATGAAACTCTCTCACTCTCACAAAATCAAGAAAAACCTCGCATTCTAGATATTGGTTGCGGAAACGGAAGTTTCACTAATTTTATTGCACAACAAGGCTATGAAGTAGTTGGTGTAGAAGAATCTAAATCAGGAATTAAGTTTGCTAATGAGAATTTTCATGACTGCAAATTTATTCAAGGAAGTATCTACAATCTACCTTATAAAAAATTAGATCATAAATTTGATATTGTTATTTCTCTAGAGGTAATTGAACATTTATTTTATCCCAAAGAATTAGTAAGAACAGTCAAGAAAATTATTAAACCAAACGGACGCTTAATTATTACCACACCTTACCATGGTTATCTAAAAAATCTTATGCTCGCTATTACGGGAAAAATGGATAAACATTTCACTGCTCTTTGGGATGGTGGACATATAAAATTCTTTTCGGTCAAAACTTTAACTACTTTACTAGAATCAGAAAACTATACAGATATCAATTTTAAGTTTGCAGGTCGATATCCCTATTTATGGAAAACAATGTTGTGTTCTAGCAGATTAAGTGAATCCGAATAAACCAAATTAGTTTATCTAAATACTTGAAAAGTAAGCATGCTTGTTCTAAAAATAACAGTAAAGCATCAATTGATGTATGTGAACCAATATTGTGTTATGGGGCATGAATTTAATCTGAATAAAACTAATCAATTTTTCTGAAATGCTAGAAAAAATTACTCCACTTATTCTCACTTACAACGAAGCCCCTAATATCTGCCGTACCCTTCAACGTCTTATCTGGGCTACTTCAATTATTGTAATTGATAGTTACAGCACCGATGAAACCCTAGAAATTCTATATTCAATCCCTCAAGTACAAGTATTTCAAAGAAAGTTTGATTCTTTTGCTACTCAATGTAACTTTGGACTAGAAAAAATAGTGTCTGAATGGGTACTATCACTAGATGCTGACTATATTTTAACTGATGAGTTAATTGATGAATTAAAAAGGCTACAGTCGGAAACAGACCTGAACAGCTATAGCGCTCAATTTAAGTACTGTGTCTTTGGCAAACCTCTTCATGGTACTTTACTTCCACCAAGAAAAGTACTTTACAAAAGGGAAAAAGCAACTTATCAAAATGATGGTCATGCACATCGGGTTAATGTTGAGGGAAAATCAGCAACTCTTTCTTCCTACATTCATCACGACGATCGCAAACCGTTAAGTCGGTGGTTGTGGGCGCAAGACCATTATACGATTATTGAGGTAAAAAAAATAACACAAGAATCCAATAACGAATTGAGCTTGAGCGATAAAATTCGCAAACAAAAAATCCTTGCTCCCTTCATTGTCTTTTTCTATTGTCTTCTTATTAAAGGTGGGATTCTAGATGGTTGGCATGGTTGGTATTATGCATTTCAACGGATGTTAGCAGAAATTATTTTATCTATTCGGTTAATTGAATTTGAAAAAGTAGTTCTACAAAGGGAAAGGTAAATGTGTAAGTAGATCTTGCTGAATAAAATAGGAAATTATGACAGGTAATTCTTTCAAGCTTTTTGTGTCAAACAAGCGCAAGGAAATAACATTTATAGTCTCAAAAATTTTGCGCTTTAGTGTGCCATATAGCTCGCTAAAGTAGAAGATAAGAGATGAAACTACTATTTTGCAAACAGTGTGGTTTCTAGATTTGGGAAGCTCTACTTTTTCAGCAAGTCCTATTTAGACTCAGCCTGAGTTTATACGCAGATGTGCAAGATATGAGCTAGGATTATTGACATTCACATAAGAGTATGCTTTTATACTTTGCATGTCGAGTGCATGGGTTTATACTTAGAAACATAGGATCTAGAGTCCTATTGCGTCGATTGATTGCGCCAACCTCAGGCACATCAAATCATATGACTGCTAGCAGAATATCTAAAGAAGACAAATCTTGAAATTTTTGTATATTAAAACTTTCGAAATTTGTTTCTTGAGAACTTTCATCGTTCATTAATTTACTATTCTTAAAAGTTGAAGGATACAAAATGGCTATTTTTGGAACATCCGGCCCTGATACTATTAATGGTACAAATGCTCCTGATTCTATATTTCTCTTATCTGGTGACGATCAAGCTAATGGTTTAGGAGGAAACGATAGCTTGAATGGCGGAGAAGGGCAAGATACTCTTTTGGGGAATGCTGGAAATGATAATTTAGTGGGTCAAGCAGGTAATGATAGTCTAGAAGGTGGTAATGGTAACGATAATCTATTTGGTGGTGATGGTGAAGATACTTTAGGTGGTGGTACAGGACAAGACACACTTCGGGGAGATGAAGGAAATGACAATTTATTTGGTGGTGCAGGTCAAGATATTTTATTTGGTGGGAATGGTATAGATAATTTGGCAGGGGATGACGGTAGAGACACTCTTATTGGTGGTGCAGGAGAAGATATCCTAAGTGGTGGGAATGGTAACGATAGGTTAATTGGTGACTCAGGAAATGACAGCCTTGATGGTGGTAGCGGTAACGATGTTTTGCTTGCTGGTAATGGTGAAGATACGGTAAGGGGTGGTATTGGGCAAGATATTATAAGTGGTGGCGATGGTAATGACAGTATATTTGGTGAACTAGGAAATGATCGCCTCAATGGTGATGCAGGAAACGATAATTTGTCTGGTGGTAGCGGTAGAGATCAACTGTATGGTGGTGCAGGAGAAGATACCTTAAATGGTGAAGATGGAGTAGATACTTTATTTGGCGGTGCAGGAAATGATAGCTTGAATGGTGGCGCGAATAATGACAATCTATTTGGGGGTGAGGGTGAAGATACTCTAGTCGGTGCTGCAGGACAAGATAATATTAGGGGAAATAATGGAGATGATACGTTACTTGGTGAAGCAGGAAACGATAATCTAAATGGTGATAATGGCAACGATAATATCTCTGGAGGTGCTGGTAACGATATTCTGCGCGGTGGTAACGGAGAGGATTTTCTTCAAGGAAATGGTGGTAGTGATGTATTACTTGGTGATGCAGGAAGTGACAATTTAAAAGGTGGTAATGGCAATGATCAACTTTTTGGCGGTAATGACAACGATGATCTATTTGGTGGGAACAACGACGATACTCTCCTCGGTGGTCTAGGAGATGACAACTTAGAAGGTGATAACGGTAATGATAAGTTAGTTGGTGAGACAGGAAATGATAATCTAGATGGTGGTAATGGTAATGATACACTTGTTGGTGTTAATGGTGATGATAGTTTAGTTGGAGGAAGTGGTAATGACAGCCTCGTAGGTGGGGCTGGTGCTGATGATTTCATATTCAATTCACCAATTGAGGGAATTGATATCATTGCTGATTTTAATAGCCAACAGAACGATGAGATTTTAATTTCTAGAAATGGATTCGCTGCTGGATTAAACTTTGGAACCTTAAACACTCCACAATTTACTCTTGGTTCAAGTGCTACAGACAGTAGTCATCGCTTTATATATAATAATCTGACTGGTGCTTTATTCTTTGATGCTGATGGTGATGGTGCTGTTACACAAGTTCAAATAGCGACTTTAGGTAATAAAGCGACTCTAAGCAATAATGATATTGTAATCATTTAAGAATATTTTACAAGCAAAGATCGCGATCGCCCTTCTTATACGAAGAGCGATCGTTTCTTATTTGGAATAATTGATAATGTTGTGATGAGTTATTCCCATCACCTTACAAACCATACAAAGCAATAATTAACGGCGGAATAATCAGCATAATCAAAAAACTTAACGGTGCACCAACCCGAGCAAAATCTAAAAACTTGTAACCACCAGGACTATAAACCATAGTATTAGTTTGATAACCAATCGGAGTCATAAAGCTACTAGAAGCTGCAAAAGTCACCACCAAAATAAAAGCCATTGGGTTAAAATGAAGACTTTTTGCAACCTGTACCGCTACAGGTAAAAGTAAAACTACAGAAGCATTATTGGAAAGAACTTCTGTAAGTAAAACAGTAATTAAATAGAAAAAAGTTAGTAACCAGTAACCTGAAAGATTTCCTCCGATCGCAACCAAACTTTGTGCTAACCACTCAGTTGTTCCCGATTTATCCATTGCTATCCCTAAAGGAATTAACCCAGCAAGCAGAAAAATAATGTCCCAACGGACAGCTTGATAAACTTCACCAGGTTTAAGACAACCAGTTAGAACCATTAATACTACCCCTAGTAAAGCACTTACCAAAATTGGCATTATTCCTAAAGCTGCAACTATAACAACTCCCAAGCCAATAGTGACAGCAATACCAGCTTTATCTTTTCGTAGGGTTTCTATATCTCGTTCGCCAATAACTAATAAATCTCTACTTGTTTGTAGCCCTAAGAAGCTTTCATTAGGTCCTTGTAATAAGAGTACATCACCAAAACGTAACCTGACTTGACCAAGTCTTTCTCGAACTAATTCTTCTCCTCTACGAATTGCTAAAACTGTAGCATTATAGCGTTGTCTAAATCGTATATCTTTCAAGGTTGATCCAATTAAATTAGAATTGGATAGAATTAAAACCTCTGAAATACGCTCTTCCCCAGAACTGAGATCTTTTTCCCAGCAATTATTTTGGAATTTAATGTCTGGTAATATTTCTATTCCTCTTTCATCCTTGACTGTAAGCAAGCATTCTTTCCTACCTCTGACTATTAAAATATCACCTGCTTGTAATAGTTTATCTGCTAAAGGCTGAGGAAAATGATTATTATTACGTATAAGTTCCAGGACATCTAAATCAAACTTTCTTTGAAGTCGGCTTCTTCTTAAAGTTTGTCCGATTAAATTAGAAGTAGGTGCAATAATAAATTCACTCACATAATCTTTAAGGTCGTACTTTTGAGTAATTACATTAATGTTTGATGTTTCCCGTTCTGGTAACAGTCGGGGTGCAATAAAAGTTAAATATACTAAACCAATGATAAAAACAACCAACCCCAATTCAGTAAACTGAAATAAATTAAAAGCACCGTAACCTAATTTTTCAGATAAACCACTTGCTAAAACACTTGTAGAGGTACCAATTGTTGTTAACATTCCTCCTAAAATTGTGACAAAAGATAGAGGCATTAATAGCTTAGAGGGAGAAATTCTTTGCTTATGACACCAATTTTCTATTATTGGTAAAAAAATAGCAACTACTGCTGTATTATTAATAAAAGCACTTATTGGACCTGTAATAATTCCAATAGCTAATATTTGTCTATTTGAATATTTTCCACCCCACTTTAATAGCAACTCATTAACTAATCCGATAGCTCCTGTACGAGCAATTCCCGCACTTAGGATAAACATAGCCATCACGGTAATAGTTGCTGAATTTCCAAAACCTGAAATACCTTCATCGGGAGTAACTAATCCCAAAGCCATCAGAGTTACGATAACTGCTAATGCAGTCATATCAACAGGTAACCATTCATAAACAAAACAAATTAAGGTTAAAATAACGATACTGAGGGTTGCAAAAATACTCATAGATAATTCAGGTCGAATACCTTATCTTGTTCCAAAAATAGTTACACATAAAGGTAGATTCAAAAGTTATGTATCACAAAAAAATATATTAATCGAAATACCAAAAACCAACTTATATTAAAATATAAACCTGAATTCTATGTTTATAATTTTATATTTATAAATTTGATATTCATAAATTACTAATTAAGGAAAATTTAATCCAAACTAGATTATCCAATAAATTAGCAACATCCAAATATTAATTTTTGTTAAGTTTTTTTACAACTACCGATATAAATAATCAATATATATATATTTATTCATCGCTTTGGTGAAACAGTCAAAGTATATAACTGAACTAACTTGAATCCCTTAGATAATAGGATATAAGTTTTCGCTGATTGATTTTCAGCTACAAAAGATTTGATACGCTCTAAACGAAATGAAGATAGATATTTGATAACTTTACTTGTCAAGAATGGTGCGAATTATGACGTTAATATAGAAATTATGGTGAACTTTTAAAATATCCCAAAACTTAAAAAATTACATATTAATACAATATTCTAAGTTAATCAATAATTAATAGCAGTCGCCATAATTTTTAGGACGTCTAGTCCATGTATTGCAACTTTTTACCGCTTAGCTTTGAAAAAGCGGGAAGTAGTCACGCTGTTCCCTATTCCCTGTTCCCTTTAAATTAAAATATGATGTCCCAAACAATGTGTCTGTTGCTATATAAATCAAGATAAATCGCTATATAAGATAAAAAATAAATATGGCAATATTGTATATCTTGTTTTATTTACTACAAGTATTTATAAATACTTTTGAATCAAAAAATGCTTTGATTCCTAATTCATAAAATATAATAATTGATGATTTGTATCCGAATATACTGGTAATTCTTATATTTAGATAATATTTTTTTCTTTATAAAGAGTGGAAATTAATTCCTGTTGATATATGCTGTTATTTCCACGAACAAGTAAAAATTATTGGAGAAAATCATGAATCAACGCGGAGTTACAGTGTGGTTTACGGGTTTAAGTGGTGCAGGAAAAACTACTATTTCCCAAGCTGTGGCAGAAAAACTACGTTTGCAAGGTCATAAATTAGAAATTCTTGATGGTGACATAGTACGTGAAAATTTAACAAAAGGTTTGGGTTTTAGTAAAGCAGATAGAGACGAAAATATTCGTCGTATTGGTTTTGTTTCTCATCTTTTAACTCGCAATGGCGTAATTGTGTTAGTATCTGCAATTTCCCCTTACTCTGAAATTCGTGAAGAAGTTAAGCAGAAGATAGGAGATTTTGTCGAAGTGTATGTTAATGCTCCTTTGACAGTTTGTGAAGAACGAGATGTTAAAGGGCTTTATAAACGGGCGCGTGCAGGAGAAATCAAGAACTTTACAGGAATTGACGACCCTTATGAAGCACCTTTTAAACCTAACGTTGAATGTCGTACTGACCTTGAAGATTTAGAAGAGAGTGTAGCAAAAGTTTTGAAAAAACTTGAAGAATTAGGTTATCTCAACAAAGTAGTAGAAATGCAAGCTGTTTAAATTACTTTTGTTAAAACAGCAATTTATGTATAAGAATTTGCAATCAGTGGCAAATATATAATTGCCACTTATTATGACATAAATTCCACTACACCGAATCTATAAAATATGCAGAGCCTAACTTTAGAAAATCATCAACAAACCATTCCCAGCAGTAATCAATTAGTTGATCGGATCGCAACCCCCGAGCAGAGAGCTAAATTTTTAGATAGAGCCGATAGTTTCCTCAAGTTCAACTCGACCAACGAGCAACATCAGACCTGCAAATGATTGCGATTGGTGGTTTTAGCCCACTACAAGGCTTTTTAGAACAAGCTGATTACAAATCAGTAGTTGAAAATATGCGATTGGCCAATGGTCAGCCATGGTCAATTCCTGTAACCCTTTCGCTGGAGGAAGAAGTTGCTGCTGAATTAGTTAAAGCAATGCAAAAAATGAATTAAATTGAATTTGATTAAAGTACTGTAATTCAATTCACTTCACTATTCCCCGGAACATACAACCTTGTTGTTACTAATATTTTTTAACACAATTAAATTGCTATAACCTTTATCCTGCAAAGGATTGAAAATTTCTATGTAATTGCACAAGTAAAATCTTCCAAATAGTTCTCTTCAAGAGGACTTTTCCTATTAGACATCTCCGGAAAAGAATGTAGAGATTTACGAAGTCTAAAAATATCGGTAATAACAAATGACATTAAACGGGGAATATGTTTTACTTTTTACATTACTTAAACTAAAATCAAATTTGTTCCCGCTTTATTACTGGATTTGCTGAGATGTGATAAATAAAACAAGTTACAAGTAAAAAGTAAAAAAATACCTATAAATCATAGATTAATGCTCGTATCTTTAACTCGCAACTAAGAGATGAAAGCTTTACTATATAGGCTTAAAGTCAAGATTATAGAAAAAAGAATCATAAAAATATTTATTTGTTTAATTATTTTTGCTATTATCACCTTTCCTGTACTTAATATTCCCATTCGTTTAGCGATCGCTTCTTATGAAGCACCCAAACCTCAAGCAATTCTCACGTTGGGTGGAGGTTCAGAAAGAGAAGAATTCACCGCTGTTTTTGCTCAGTCTTATCCTTCTCTCGACATTTGGGTTTCTACAGGAATTCCACCAAAACAAGCTAATAAAATTTTCCTCAATGCTGGTATAGATCTGGAACGAGTTCACCTTGACTACCGTGCTGCGGATACTGTAACTAACTTTACATCTTTGGTTGAAGATTTTAAAAGCCGCAACATTCATCACCTCTACCTTATTACTTCTCAGTTTCATATGAGGCGAGCAAAAACAATAGCTGCATTTGTTCTTGGTAGTCAAGAAATCACTTTTACTGCTGTTCCCATACCCTCCAATCGACCTCAAGAATCTACTCTTCATGTAATGCGTGATGCGGGTCGTTCTTTAATTTGGGTTTTTACTGGTCGTACAGGAGCAAGTCTTAACCCCGACCTTCAAGGTTACAAATCTTATGCGTTTAGATAATTACACTGTTGGTACTTATACTCCTGGAGCACCTTACTGGAAACAACTCCTATGGTATTTCTTCGGCTCTCCCTTGGTTGAAAGTCACCTGATTCCTATTTCACTCATTAAAGTGTGGACCCTAAGAATATTTGGAGCCAAAATTGGTCAAGGAGTGAGAATAAAACCAGGAGTTAGGGTGAAGTTTCCTTGGCGATTGACAATTGGAGATTATGTTTGGCTTGGTGAAGAAGCTTGGATTGATAATATAGCTCCTGTGACCATCGAAAGTCATGTCTGTATATCGCAAAGAGTTTATCTTTGTACGGGGAATCATGACTGGAATCATCCCGAATTCAAACTAACTCCTGCTCCAATTCATATTCAAGAAAGTAGTTGGATAGCAGCAAACTCAGCAATCGGTCCTGGAGTTAATGTTGGTAAGGATACAGTACTAACTCTTGGTGGAGTAACTGGACATTCTTTAGAAGCGATGACGATTTATTCGGGAAATCCTGCTCGAGCAATTAAAAAGAAAAAAGATAAAGAACCACAGTGATTTTTACTTGATGTATATGAATTATGTTGTGATTCTTTGCAAACTCTTCACAATATTTCTTAGTGTAAATTTGTCAAGATTAGTTAACAGAAATGAATTTACAATCTTAACCTTTATTTACAAGACTCTATTGGCAAGAGTAGATTACAAAATTAACTAACAAAAATGGATGAGCAAAATTGAACTCATCGAAAAATCACGAAACTTTTAAGATTTCTTCATCAATGGAAAAATCTATTTCCTTCTCATTTCTTCCTGATTTGAGGTAATCATGCTTGAAGGAATCTTTTAAGCCGGAAACTAGATCGTACTTTGGCTTCCAATTCAATTCGGTCATCGCTTTATTCACAGAAGCACAGAAATGCTGTAACCGCATCGGGAAAGCTTTTCGTTTACCAAAATCAAATTGCTTGGGATCGTAATGCACAATTTTAATCTCATCGGGTGACTTACCTGCAGCGATCGCACAAGCCCTTGCTAGACCATCAAAAGTAACAAAGCGATTGCCAGATACATTGTAAATTTGTTTGATAGCCATTTGATTTCCCAATACTTGGTACATTGCCCTGGCTAAATCCTCAACATGACCTAACTGGGTAATGTGCATTCCATTGCCAGGAATTGGGATCGGACGGTTGCGAACAATTCTGTCAAAAAACCAAGCTTCAAGGTCGTTATAGTTTTGAGGACCGTAAATGTAAGTAGGTCGAATAGAAGTAAATGGTATACCCGATCGCATTAAGTAAGCTTCCGTTTCATGCTTACCACGATGTCGACTTTTTGGATCTACTTCATCGCCTTCTATATGGGGAATCTGGTCTGATTTCAGGTACACTCCAGCAGAACTCATGTATACAAAATGTCGTAGGCGATCTTGAAAAATTTCCGCTAATGGTTGAGTATCAGTAAGTTCTCTCCCATTGTTGTCAAAAACCGCATCAAATTTTTCTTTTCCTAACTTTTCCTGTAACTGGCTGGGATCTTTGCGATCGCCAATAATTTGTCCTACACCATCCACAGGTAACGGTCGATTACCGCGATTAAATAATATTACTTCATGCCCAGCTTCTACTAGCAGTTTAGTTAGGTAAACACCAATGAATCGGGTGCCACCCATAATTAAAATACGCATAAATTAATCTTTTCGATTGACTTTTAAAGATTGAGATTTTCCCTTATTTTTGAGGTTATCAGCTTGTGGTGTCCTTCTGGAACCTCTGTTGTTAAGATAACGTCTGAGGTTAGATGCGAAAATTGTCCAAATTTTTACTTACGGTGACAATTTTTTCGTTTAATCTCAAAATCAAATCTACCGATTTTTGTTTTCTCTAGGTGTGAGAAGTTAATTGTGCCCTTGAAATATGCTTTGGTGCATGAGTGGTTAACACCAAAAGCCACTGGTGGTTCGGAACTCGTCGTCCGAGAAATTTTGAATCACATTGATGCTGATTTATATGCCCTGATTGATTTTGAATCCAGCCAAAAAGAAAGTTATTTATACAAACGGCAAATTGGTACAACCTTTCTGCAAAAGCTTCCTTTGGCCCGTAATGGGGTTCAAAAGTACTTACCTTTATTACCGTTAGCAATTGAACAGTTAGATTTACGGGAGTATGACATTATTTTGTCTTCATCCCATGCTGTTGCCAAGGGAGTAATCACTACCCCCGAACAGTTGCACATTTGTTATTGCCACAGCCCAATGCGTTACGCTTGGGACTTGACTTTTGATTACCTAAAAGCAAGTCGCCTTGGTCACGGAATTACAGGTTGGCTAACAAGATATATACTACACAGCTTACGTCAGTGGGATGTATTGACTGCAAATCGGGTTGATCGTTTTATCGCCAATTCCAAATATACCGCCAGTCGGATTTGGCGCTGCTATCGTCGAGAAGCAACTGTAATTTATCCGCCTGTTGATATCGAACATTTTCCATTTTTAACTGAAAAAGAAGATTTTTATCTAATAGTTTCCCGGTTAGTTAGTTATAAAAAAGTATCTTTAATTGTCAGGGCTTTTAACGAGTTAAAAAAAGAACTGGTAATAATTGGTACAGGTAATGAAATGCAAAAAATTAAGAAATTAGCTAAACCTAACATCAAAATACTTGGGTGGCAACCCGATGATGTGGTAAAAAAATATATGGCTAGTGCTAAAGGTTTTGTTTACGCAGCTTGTGAAGACTTTGGCATTGCCCCAGTAGAAGCTCAAGCTTGTGGTACTCCGGTGATTGCTTACGGGGCTGGTGGTGCATTAGAAACTGTGCTCGATATCCGCTCATCAGGTCATAAAGGTACGGGAATTTTATTTAGGGAGCAAACAACAGCTGCTTTGATCGAAGCAATAGAGGCTTTTGAAGCATACCAAGGGAAATTTGACCCAGAGTCAGCCCGAGAAAATGCTACCCAGTTTTCTTCTCAAGCCTTTGCACAACGTTACTTTGAATTTATCGATACCTGCAATCAAGATAGGTCGTCTTCTACGGCAAAATATTGAAAAATATCTTGAAAAATATTGAGTAAAGCCCTGCTTTTGGAAAATCACTTCTAGAAGCAACTACATTTGGCTTTAAGATTGGGACTATGTGTGGTGTGGATTGTTAAGGAGTATGATGACGGCACAGAGCTCACTCCTCTCGAGCAAACCTTCATCTGGGAGCAAACCAGATGCTGAGAGAAGCCGATTAAACTTGCGGGAAGCTATGCTTCGCGCTTCTTCAACTATCTATGCGCCTTCGCGTAGAAAATCCGGTACGAGGCGTCGTTTTAGCAACAATACCTATCCGGTTGAAGAAAGGGTGAAACCAAATTTTGATATATCTGGCATTGGCAAATCTCTCAAAGTTAGGAAGCGTTATGCGTCACCCCGTGATGTTGTAAAACGCATCCAACGGAAAAAGACCCCTAAAGTTCGGCTCAGAGGTTTATTCTCGCAAACTTTCAACAAAGAGTTTACCAAGCGATTATTTGACATTACGTTCTCGCTTTTGGTTTTGATTTTATTTTCTCCCGTATACTTACTTTTGGCTTTACTGATTGCTTTAAACTCAGATGGCCCAATTTTTTATGTTCAAGAACGGGTGGGGAAAAACTACAAATCTTTTAATTGCATTAAGTTCCGAACAATGGTAACTAATGCTGATGAAATACTGATGCAGATGATGGAAGCTTCGCCCCAGATACGTCAAGAGTTTAAAACGAACTTTAAGCTTAAAAAAGATCCCCGAATTACCGCAATCGGTAGATTTTTACGTATCACCAGCCTGGATGAGTTTCCTCAATTTTGGAATGTTTTAAAGGGTGATATGAGTGTTGTGGGACCGCGACCTTTGGTTTCTGAAGAGTTGCCTAAGTATGGTCCTTACATAGATGAAATTCTCACGATCAGACCAGGGATTACTGGTTTATGGCAGGTTTCTGGACGTAATGATATTCCCTATCCCCGGAGAGTTAAAATAGATTTACACTATGTTAAATTTAGAAACTTTTGGTTGGATTTATGGATAGTTATCAAAACTGTTGGTGTGGTAATGATTCCAAAAGATAACGGTGCTTATTGACAGTTTTTAATTCGTTAATACGGGGCTATTTATGCCCCTATTTTTTTTGTTTTAATAAAAATAAAACAAGTTTATTTTTGAATCACTTAAAAACTATGCTTATACAAATTTTCATCGCCATACTAAATTATTCTCCTAATTATTAATATTCCTATTTAATTTTGTAAATTTAATAGGACTTACACAACCGGCAAATTTTTCTTGTAGGGTCCGTGACACAAGCGAGTTCACCTGA
>NZ_JASJDK010000012.1 GCF_030065675.1 Mastigocoleus sp. MO_188.B34
TTAAAAGCCATCGGCGATGTTTTACAATTCCTCGATCAACGTGAAGAAGCATTAAACCGTTATCAAGAAGCTTTAGAATATTACCGCCAAATTGGGGATAGGTTGGGTGAAGCTAATATTCTCCAAGAATTTGGAAAGTTAGAATCAAATCCACAGCGATCGCTGGAATATCTGCAAAAAGCACATGCTCTCTACATACAAATCAATGATATTTACAGTCAAAGCCGTAACTTACTATTTATTGCTGAAGCACAACTGAACTTAGGTGAGAAAGATGCAGCAATATCTTCCTTGACTCAAGCTTCAGAACTAGCGGCTAGGATAAATTTTCAACCCTTCCAAGAGTACGCTGAAAATAAAATTGCAGCAATTCAAAATCCACTGTTTAATTTGTGGTCATTTGCGCGGAGATTCTTTCAACAGCCTTGGGTGATTTACGGTTTGCTGTTTTTAGTTGGTTTAATTGTTGTGTTGTTGTTGCGGTAATTGGTGTTATAGCGCTACGCGCAAGTAAAAAGTAAAAAGTAAAAAGTAAAAAGTAAAAAGTAAAAAGTAAAAAGCCTAACAAGTATGGCTTTTAGGGTTAATACATGTCCTAACGTAACTTCGTAGTGCTATAGCATCTAGCGCAACCGTACCGGTAGGATTTCGTTGCGTAAGTAATTGGGAGTAGTTTAACAGCAACCTCGAATGCTATGCCAATCAAAATCCACCCAGTCTATCAATCAAAATCTATCAATCAAAACTAGGTGGTTATTACCGAAAAAAGTAAATATCAAGCGATAAACCTACAAGATACCGCACATATAAGCATTTTTCGTTTTATTACGTTGTTTATTTAATCCTAAAGTCGTATATCACAAAATAACTCTAACGTGATACATTAATCATGTTCATAGTTAATACGCCCCGTTGTTCTCACAGCAGCGGGGCTTTATCTTGTGAATTTGGTAATTTGAACGCTTGTAGGCGAACAAACTTCAAAATATCTTACACAAGAGCACTTATAAGTTATGAGTAATCAAGCTCATAACTGTTTTTTCTTAGCTGCTGACAATTAAGATGATTGTAAAATTCTTAAAATTAAGAATCTACTCATCGCTGACGATATGTGTCACTACTATGGTTTCACCTATCATCCTGATTTTAAATATAGCATAATATCATTTTCATCAACAGTCATGGTATTCAAGATTCCTTTCCTATATGGCAATGACTGTTAGCAAAGCATGTGCGGTCTAGCGGTTAGTGGCTCGTGTAAGCGCGCCCTGCGTGACGTTAGTCAGAGGCTTTGCCGACGCCGCAGGTTTTATAGCACTACGAAGCTACGTTAGGACATATATTAACCCTAAAAGCCATATGTATTAAGCTTTTTACTTTTTACTTTTTACTTTTTACTTGCGCGTAGCGCTATAGCATACTGTAAGTATTGCACATTAACTGTTAACTGTAGCCCGTAAAAGCGTGGCGCAACCCATAAACTTTTAACTGTTCAAAATAGCCTTTGCTTTTTGCCACAAAGTTTCCAATTCAGGCAAACTGTAATCAGAAAGGGGGCGATCGGCGACAGACTCCATAATTTTGAGTCGGCGAATAAAACGCTGATTTGTCCCTTGCAAAGCTTCACTTGGATCGAGATTTTTCCATCTTGCGATTTGCACAATCGTAAACAACAAATCTCCTAACTCAGCTTCCTGTCTTTCTGGTGTTTCTGAAGCCAAAGCTTGCTCAAACTCTTGTAACTCTTCGTGGAATTTTTCCCAAACCCCATCAATATCTTCCCACTCAAAACCAGCAGCAGCAGCCTTTCGGGAAATTTTCATCGTTGCTGTTAGGGGTGGGAGTTTGCGGGTGTAACCACTAAGTTTATGGGTTAATTGATTATTATTGGGTATTTCACCTTTCTCCGTAGCTTTGATTTGCTCCCAGTTTTGATTTACCTCATCCGCATTTTGCACCGATACATCACCAAAAACATGGGGATGACGACGAATTAACTTTTGAGAAATCCCTTGAGCTACTTCCTTCAGAGAAAAATCACCATACTCTTGAAAGATTTGGGCTTGTAAAACAACCTGTAACAGCAAATCGCCTAACTCTTCAGCAATATGATTTTTATCTTCACTTTTAATTGCATCCACCACCTCATAAGCTTCCTCAATCACATATTGAGTTAGGCTTTGGGGTGTTTGTAGCAAATCCCAAGGACAACCCCCATCCGGATCTCGTAATTTTGCTACCACCTCAATTAACTCTTGCAGTGCTGTGAGAGTTTCAGCGCTCTTATTATTTTGTTCTGATTTCATAACTATAAAATATAAAAAACTGCCATAACTTTTTTTCTAGTGTTTACGAATTATTTGGATATCACATCACTGATTTTGCCTTAAGAACTACGACCATTTAACTTCTGACTTCTGTAGAGACGCGACATGTCGCGTCTCTACGAATTCTGACTTACACGTAGCGCCATACCTTTATTTTTTAGAGTTTTTATTACTGATATTTTTCTTAAGCGAAGATTTAGAAGATTTAGTTTTATTAACTGAAGATCTAGTGCGCTTCGGTTTTGCTTGTAATTTCCTCCGACGAGTAGTAGAACTGCTAGCTTTACGTTTCTTCATTTTCCCACGAGGCAGTAAACCGCGCACACCCTGCTTGCGAAAACGTTTATATGCTGAATTTGTCCAGTCACTGACGGAATGACTCATCGCACCAAGTTCCATCCCTAGAAACAGCGACCAACATTCGATCGCATAAACAATAAACGATCGCTGAACTTGACTACCCAATTCTTCCCAGGTAAATCCTATTAACCCCAGCAATTCAGCAAGTACCAAACAGATTGCGATCGCAATTCCCAAGAGAATACATAAGTAAAGTACCCTTAAAGTCGTGCCAATAATCGGTCCATGGGACAAAAACGAACGATGGCGCAAACTTTTTTGATAGGGTAACCAAATAAAACGAAACCAACCCCAGCGCTGATACTGACGGGAATAAATATCCAAATCGGGACCAAACATCAGTCCCCCGAATAAAAATCCCCCCGCAACTAATAAAGTTAAGTTACCATTGCGAGTTTGCCACAGAGCAATCCCGGTAATAAAAGGCAAAGCCCAGATAGTAATGCGATCGTGCGTTTGACCTGAGGGCATTATAAATTGAGTTTTAAGTGATTTAGCAGAGGTTCAATAAGTTCGCAGACTGTTAATCAAAAGATTTTTGAAATCCCCGAATTCCTTTTATTTCAAATGCTTGAGCGTTTTTTGACGCTCTGGTATCAAAAAAAATAAAAAAAATTTCAAAAATACTATAGCGTAATTCGTAGAATGTGCTATATTTATTTCTTGTGAGCAGCAAAACGCAAAACACAACAAACTACAAAAAAATTAAGGACGATTAGCTCAGTTGGTAGAGCGCCTGCCTTACAAGCAGGATGTCACTGGTTCGAGTCCAGTATCGTCCATTTTAAAACGACTCATAGCTTATATTTTTCCAAAAAAAATCAAACTGCTATTTTCCATATCGTGGAAAAAATCTGAGAATCGTAAGCCTTTAAGCATCACTTTTCATTATTAAATAATTGTCGATAGTTCAAAGTCGATAGTTCAAGAATATCGATAATTAATAAATTTAGGGTGCGTTAGTGACAGCGTAACGCACCACCTGTAATATTTTGTGTGTTACAACATTCCTTTAACACACCTCAAAATATCATTATTGAGTAAAGACTATTTGCGATCGCACAAGCATAAATTTTCACCAGATACATTTACCTTAGAAATTACGCAATTCCAGATCCTGTTCTGATATAGCACTACGAAGTTACGTTAGGACATGTATTAACCCTAAAAGCCATACTTGTTAGGCTTTTTGTCGCCCTACGGGCGCGGTCTGTTTTTACTTTTTACTTGCGCGTAGCGCTATATCTAATCTCGATTTCTAACTAGACAAAAATAAACTGACTAGAATTATCCAAATTCAAAGTATCCGGTGAAATATCCGTAATCAATCCAATTAACTCTGGAGTCGCACCATCATTTAAAAATATACCCGTTCCAAAAGGTAATTCCCGTGGAGCAACACCAAGGGAGTAGTCACTTGAAGAGCCAAAAAGTTGGATTTTATCATTACCATCACTTTCAAAATCTGTAATCAGCGCATAATCAGCAATTCCAGCGCTCTTTGTGTCACCATCGTTATAGTAAACCGATCCCGTCTCACCTGCACTTATTCCTCCCAAAATAAAAGTATCCTTTCCTCCTTCACCAGAGTCACCATTTAAAACATCAAACTCTCCCCTTCCTGGAGTCAAAGAAGTAGTTGTTGTTCCTAGCAAAGTATCATTTCCAGTACCACCAAAAACATCATCATCTCCCAAACCACCTAAAACGAAATCGTCACCACCGTCACCATACACAGAATCATCACCACTGTCCCCGATGACTTGGTCATTATCTCTCCCACCGCGAATGAAATCATCCCCAGACTCACCGACAACTATGTCTTCACCACTTCCAGCATATAGACTATCTCCATCTTCACCACCCACTAACAAATCATCACCAGGACCCCCATAAATGCGATCTTTCCCAAATCCGGTACTATCAAGACCATCAAGGTTATCACCATAGAGATTATCATTCCCTTGTCCACCAATCAGTGTATCGTCTCCATCCCCACCGATGATTTGATCGTTATCTTCACCACCATCAAGTAAGTCATTACCTGACTCACCCAGAATTAAATCAGTTCCAGTTCCACCTTGTACTGTGTCATTACCATCAGATGTGAATACAGTATCATCACCACCACCTAGATCGATAATGTCATCTCCATCAAAAGTAAAGATACTATCGTTACCAGAAAAAGTTCTAATAACATCGTCTTCAGGAGTCGCAAAAATTGAATCTCTATCAACTGTACCGAAGATATTTGCCATAGTTTTAAACTTCAACTCTACTCTATTTAAGACTGCACCCTTGCATTTAGCCCTTGCGTTCAGTGAGATAAAACTATTTTCCTTTTTGGAATATTAATACCAAAACAAAATCATCTGAGCATATTTGTATAAGTCTTTATCAAAAAAAATTTTTCTCGATAAAAAAATATACTTATGTGTATATACCTGAAGTAACCTGAACTACAAGTATTTACTTGGTAATCGTACATAGTCGCGCTAAAAAGTGGAAAATCACAGAGTTTTGAGCAAAACCAGCCACAAAACTAAAGCCCTCAGCAGCGCATGCTAAGGGCTTTGATTTTAAGTTGAAAAGCTACTACAGAGAGCTAGCACAAAATCATTTAATTCTTTGTATAGCTATATACTTTTGTGCAAATATCTATCTAAAGGAATATAGAATCATATGCATCGCTCCAAGTATGCTTGAAGTTTCAAGGATTAAATGCTGCCAAGCCAACGGGGGAACGCTTTGAGGCTTGGCTTTTCTTAACTAAATTCCTCAAATTATATCAAACATTGGCACTTGTAGCAATCAATTATCTAATTTTTAATGTTAATTGTTTACTTCGTAACAAAAATTAGTCAAATTATTTGCTTGAGAAAAAAGCCTTTTCAAACAAAAAGCGAAATCAATTTTTAATTAAATCAATTTTTGATTAAATATTAAAAACAAATATTAAGAAAATTTGATCGAAAGTTTTGTAAAAATTATACGAAATACTGCATAAAAGTAGCGATATTAGCCTTAAACAAAGGTAGAAGTAAAATTAGGCGATTGCTATCGCTACTGCTGAGCATTATTTGTATTCAGCAGAGTCTGTAACTGTCTCAGATTTAGGAAATTGCTGAAATAGCATTCTTCTAACCCAAGTCAAGTAAATGAGCATAAAATCCTAACCATTCCTAGCATTCGGGGCTTTAGCCTCGTTTGCAAAGGGAAAGTTGGATTTTTGTTTATGATTTTTGTAAACGTAAATCTGCTAGTTTGGTGAATCTATTTTATTTTTGTACTTGCAACCAGTTAATACAACTAACTATAGGTCAGGGAGAATAAATATATGCTTTTAGGTTTAAAGAATTCAAAAAATCAAACTAAAAAATACCAAACAAAAACATATCAGACAAGAAATAATACCAAATGGACTTATTTGTTCGCTACAGCAATTATAGCAACTGGTTTTCTGGCAAGCATTCCTGGGAGGGCTCAAGGACAAATTCAGATTAAGCCCCAAATTAAGCCCCAGATTTTACCCAATGTTCAGCGTCAGATTCAGCTGCAGCGATCGCCAGAACAGTCAGCAGAGGTAGATAAAGCAAAACAGTTAAACCAAAGAGTTATTGAATTGTACAATCAACGTCAATACAATAATGCTATTCCCTTAGCAGAGAATGTAGTGGGAATACTTGAGAAAGCACTAGGGAAGAGATCTACTCCAGTCGCTAATAGCTTGAATAATTTGGCAAAACTGTATCACATTATTGGGAGTTTTCAGAAAGCGGAACCCTTATACAAACAAGCGCTGGATATTTACCAGAGTACCCTGGGTAAAAACGATCCCATAGTGGGTACTACCCTTTATAACTTGGCGCAACTGTATCAGAGTATGGGGAATAGCCAGAAAGCAACACCTTTATTTAAGCTTTCAGAGTCAATCTTGCAAAATGTTGTGGGAAAACAAGGAGCCCAACAAGCAGTATCGGGAGTTGAAGGAATTCTGAAAATAGTTCCAGGATCTGAACTTATATTACCCTCTGATTCTGGTAATTCAGGTAAATCAGGTAATTCAAGAAACTCAGGTAATCCGAGTAATTCAGTGAATCCTGGTAATTCTGGTAATTCTAATAATTCTGTTAATCAAGGTGGATTACAGCCCATTGAGTAACTATATTCACATGAAAACCTCTATATTTTAGGCACGTAGAAAGATTACAGAGGATGTGGTGTTAGCTTCTGCAATCTCTCTAACAATCAATTGTACTAACCCAGGTTGCTATTTACAGGCAAAAACTTTTGATATTCTTTTGATCCCCTAAATCCCCCTTTTTAATACAGGAAGGAGGACTTTGAAGTAATTTTCCTTTTTATTAAGTCAGTAACTCAAGGAAAATCAAGTTTGCGAAACCTTCAACAATAAATCTGCTAGCTCGCAGAAACCTTCACCTTCATAAGCTGAGGTTACGTAAGCGGGTTGATATTTCAGTTGTTGCGAATACTCTAATACATTTGCCACACCAACAGAAACAGGAAAATAATCTTTGTTAAATAAACTTTCATCATTAGGACTATCGCCCACCGTAACAACTTGTTCTGTCTGATATTCAGGAAAGAACTGTTTGAGTACTTGTAATAATGCTTTAGCTTTTTCTTGACCTATAGGTTTAATATGACACTGAACGCTACTGTAGGTAAATCCCCAACCCATATCCTGACAGAGATTATCCAAAGTAGTTAATTCTTGTGTAGTTAAATCTGCGACATCGAAAGTCCAGTCAGTAAGTCGGAAGCGATTATCGCTAGACTCTTGTATGCGAGGAAACTGGGTTTGTAATTTGCTAAAAGCTGTAGCTAAAGCTTGACGATGCTCATTGTAATCATTGATGGAAGTTAACTTAAACACATCTTCACTATTGGCAGGATAAAATAAACCTCCATTTTCTGCAACCGCACCAACTATCGGTAAATAACTCGCTAGTCCACTCACCCAACCAGCACTGCGACCCGTTAAGATTAGAACTTTGATACCTCGACCGGCTAAATGTTCCAAAGCTTGCAATAAAGTCGTTGTAAATCTTCCTTTTCTAGTTAAAGTTCCATCCATGTCGGTAGCGACAAGGGAAATTTTATCAAAACACTTGTGGTTAGATGAAAGCAACATATTCAGTTATCAGTTATCAGTTTATGGCTAACGCCACGCCGCCCTTAAGGGTTACGGTTATTATTTAATGCGCAATACTTACAGTACGCTAGAGCCTGCGGCGTCGGCAAAGCCTCTGACTAACGTCACGCAGGGCGCGCTTACACGAGCTGCTAACCGCTAGACCACGCACGCTGAGACATGCCTACAACGAACTTTAGCAGGTATCATGCACTGGGTAGAGATTAACTGATAACTGTTTACTGATAACTGTTCACTGTTAACTGTTCACTGTTAACTGTAAACTGATTTAACAAAATAAATATATAGTAGCTGATTTGGGCATCCTAAAAAGCAGGATTGTAGTTATTTATTTACCAGTCATGCAAACATCTACATATTTAGCCCAAACCCCGAAAAGTAGCAATAGCAAGCCTTCAAGCCAAATAACACAGGAAGTTTTAACTAACAATCATAACCAACAAGGTCCACCATTTTTTGTAGTGACTTCTGCAGGGCTAGCTGTATTGGTGATTGGTTTAATTATTTACGGTAAAATTCACATGAATAGACTTCAGAAACAACTGAAGTTTGAAAAATTCCGAAGTAAAGAAATAGAAAAAAAGTTTAAACTAGCTCTTGAAACCATCCGCAAAATGGAAACTAATCCCGATCTAATTAACTCTCGGGATTTTAATTTGGATTATTTACGAATGCGGATGTCAGAAGAAGTATTCAATTTTGCGATTCTTAATCAAATCAAAATTAAAGTTAAAGATCAAATTTCTCAAGCATTACGTCCAAGCCAAGCCCAGCAAGGAATTGTTGGAATTGCTAGCACAACTGGAAGACCAATAGATCAAACTTTTGATGTTGAGTATGAAACTGGATTTCAAACTGAAAAAAGGGTGCTATTTCGCATTCAAATTCAGTTAATGAAATTACCAACCCAAACAACTTCTGCGACTATCAGTCAGATTATTACTTGTATTGAAAAATATCTTAGTCCTCTTGAAGATGATGATACTTGGCAGCCGACTATTCAAGGGCGAATTGCTCATATGCACTGGGATCAAAAAGCAAAACCCACACCTTTACTAGTTTTACAACAGTCCAATGAAGGTGTTAACGTTAGTTTTCGTACGAGTCGTCCAGGAGCAGTTCCTCAAAATCAAAAAAAAGCTAAAAAATCGGGAGTTACCTGGTAAAAATTATTTTTCCTGCATCTACCAATGAAGATTAATTTACTAGAGAATCAATTTACTAGAGAATAATTTCGGCTCTATATCTAGTATTTTAAAGTCTTAAAATCGCAAATTTAGCATTATTTATTTGGACAAATTTTGTTCGCAAAATTTTGTTTGAGAAAGCTTGAAATTATAGTCCACAAATTAACATTTAATTTGCATTAATTGTTGACAGCAACATTATTATTATCACCCAATAAAATACCATCTTCCATTTCTACAATTCGATCGGCGATATCTAAAATTCGATTATCGTGGGTTACCAACAAAATTGAAGTTCCCTGTTCCTTTGCAAGACGTTGCATTAATTCCACCACATCCCGTCCTGACTGTTTATCCAAAGCTGCTGTTGGTTCATCAGCTAAAACCATTGGTGGGTTATTAACCAGAGCACGTGCGATCGCAATCCTTTGTTTTTGTCCTCCAGAAAGATTCTCGGGATAATAATTAATGTAATTACCTAAACCAACAGCTTCTAGCATGGTAATGGATCTATTTACAGCATGATATTGGGAAACAGACTGCTTGATTTCCACCGCCATTTGAACATTTTGTCTAGCAGTTAAAAAACCCAATAGGTTATGAGCTTGAAAAATATAACCGATTTTTTGGCGAAGACTAACTAGTTTTTTCTGACTTGCTCGATATAATTCTTCTTCAAGAAAACTGAGACTACCTTCTTGTACGGAACGCAAACCACCAATTAAACTTAACAAAGTTGTTTTTCCAGACCCAGAAGGTCCAGTCATAATAACAATTTCACCAGGGTAAATTTCTAAATTTATATCATGTAAAATCTGTCTTTTTAAAGCTCCTTTACCATAGTAGTGATTGAGGTTTTTAATAGCTACTACTGGTTGTCGTTCCATAATACCTCAAATAATATAATACTCAGAGATTAATACCTATGATTGACCCAAATCAAAGTATGAATATTATTGTTTGATATCTTCAAATACTTTACTGTTTGCATTTAACATTTTTGCCTAAATATCAGTTATTAGTTTATGGCTTGTGCCACGCCCTTACGGGCTACAGTTATCAGTTCACTGTGAACTGATAACTGTTCATTAAAAAATATCTGCAGGGTCAGCATAACGCAATTTGCGTACTGCAATTACACCAGAAGTAAAGCACATAAAAATAGTTATTACTAATACTCCAAAAGCACGAGATAAAGTCATAAATATTGGTAATAAAGTTGCTGCTCTTGCTTGTTGATATAAAAATAAAGCTGAAGCAATTCCAGGTAAATAACCTATTAAAGCTAAAATCAGTGCTTCTTGAAGAATTACAGTTAATAGATATTTTTGCGTATAACCTATTGCTTTTAAAGTTGCATATTCTGCTAAATGGTCTGCGACTTCAGTATAAAGTATCTGGTAAACAATGACAGTTCCAACAATGAATCCCATCACAGTTCCCAAGGAAAAAATAAATCCAATTGCTGTGTTAGTAGCCCAATAATTTCGTTCAAAATCAATAAATTCTTGCTTAGTCAATACTCTGATATCATCCTTTAAATAACCTTTCAAAGTACGTTTAACTAAATTGGAATCAACTCCAGGTTTTAATTTAATTAAACCAATTTGAATTAATCCTCTTTGTCGAGAATTGAATATCCGTAAAAAATTTACATCGCTAGTAATGAGATTTCCATCAGCACCAAAAGAAGCACCTAAAGTAAATAAACCGGCGACCCTAACCAATCTTCTTCTAACTTCAGCCTTAACAGTTTTTCCTTTTTCAAATTCTCGAGAAATGGGACCATATTCCTGTCTGGAAGTTTTATCGAATAAAACAACATCAGGCTGTTTCAGATTATTTAAATTAGTTTGATTAACACCCGTCAAATTTAAGATTTTAGATTCGGGGTTAAATCCAATTACCAAAAGATTGCGCGGAATTCCATTAACGGGATTTTTCCAGCTGGTGTAGTCCAGATATATCGGATGTACAGATTGAACCTGCTGTAAGTCTAGAGCTTTATATAACCGTCGTTGGGAAAAGCTTTTCATTGCTAATAAAGCAGTAGATTGACGGCTAATTAAAACAATATCTCCCTGCAAACTTTGGTGAAAACGAACATTACTGTAATACAGTGAATCTCGGAAACCCAACTGCATAAACATCAAGATATCTGCAAAAGCAATTCCTGCTAATGCGATCGCCAAACGAGTTTTTTCTCGCGTTAACTGTAACCAAGCAAGGGGTATTTTTTGGAGCATTGGGAATGATGAGTAAGGAGTAAAAAGTAAGGAGTAAGGAGTAAGGAGTAAGGAGTAATGAGTAATGTTAGCGCCTAGCGTTAGCGTACCGTAGGTATTGCGCACAGTAAGAAGTAATAGGGGATTAGCAATTACCAATTACCAATTACCGATTACCAATTACCAATTACCGATTACCAAATCAAATAAATATTTCGACAACAACTTTGGAATTGGTTAAACCAGCAACTTTCTTACTGTCATTTTCAGACAAAGCAATTTTCACTTCTACAACTCTTGCATCAACATCTGCAGCAGGATCTGTACTCAGTACGTCTCTTTTACCTACTTGTCTTCCTATTTCGGTAACTCTTCCCTGTAACTGTCCGTTAAAAGAGCCATTATCACTGCTGATACTTACTTTTTGACCAACACGAACTTTATTAATGCTATCTTCTGGTACTTCTGCAACAGCAGTCATTTGGTCAGTTCTTCCAACCTCAGCAATACTTTCCGTACCAATACTTTCTCCCGGTCTGGTATTGATTTGCAAAACCTCTCCAGATATTGGTGTTTTGATATAACTCAATTTCACACCTGCTTCTGCTCTTCTCACTGCTGCGATCGCATTATTTACTTGTGCTTGAGCAACTTGGATGTCAACGGGACTAACATCTCGAATTCGATTGAGTTTGGCGGTTTCTTCGTTAATTTGGTTTTGCAAGGTTGCTATTGTCTTTGCACGAATAGCTCTAGCTTCTGCTAGTTGCTCTCGTATTATTGCAACAGTTTTTGCTTGATTGGCTCTAGCTTGGACTAATTGTTGTCGCAAACTAGCGATGATTTGAGTGCGACTTGCTCGAGTTTCTGCTAATTGTTGAGTTGCTGTAACTGCAGTTAAACGAGTACGTTCAAAGTCTTGTCGGGAAATTGCTCCTTCCCGATATAAATTTTGATATCGTCTCAATTCGACTTGGGCGTTACGTTGTTCTGCTAAAATGCGGGCGACAGTAGCAGTCAAAGCGTTGCGTTGTCCTTCTAGCTCTACCGCAAGTCTCTCTACTGTTGCTTGTTGAACTAATCTTTCCCCTTGTAATTCCACTTGTAGTCGAGTCACAGTTGCTTGCTGGGCGTTTCTTTCCGCACCTAATTGGGCTCTCAACCTGTTTACAACTGCAATTTGAGCTTCAATATCTCTGGGGGAAACAGTTCTAATACTTACCAAATTAGCACGGCTTTCTTGCAATTTTGCCCTAGCTTCTGACAATACTGCTTGCTTTGTCGAAAGGTTATCTAAAATTGCGATGGTTTCGCCTTTTTCTATACTTTGTCCTTCTCGAACTAAAACTCGATCTACCCTAGAAACGGCTTCTAATCCGGAGGAAGGAGCGGATAATTTAATTACTTTCCCTGTGGGTTCCAAGCGCCCAATTGCATTAACACTAATTGTAGCTGGTGCAGTGGGAGTTACCGATACGCCGGTCATTGTTTTGAGTTGCTCAACTTTAGCCGTAGCAAGTATTCCTGCAGCGACAACTATGGGTAAAGTTAAAGCAATGACCCACCACAACTTGGATTTTCCTAGAGATTCCTCATTCTGTCTTGGACTTTCACCCAACCTTGACATGGTTATTATCTATAAGTCTGATGTGTGTTGATGAAAGCAAAAAAGTTAATTGGAACCAACAAAATTATTTAGTATGAGTTACGAATTTACTGCTTTAATATCAATATTTAGTTAGATGAAAATCACACCAATCTAACTAGATATTCGACGAGTAAATCACATAGTTAAATTATTTTTTGCTGATTTATATCATAATTCGAATGTGTGTTTTTCAGATTTCAACGTCATATATAGCAGTCATATTTGATTTGTGAACAGATAAACTCTGTAGAGACGCGACATGTCGCGTCTCTACAATATTGATTTTTACCACACAAATGATTTAGGATTGCTATAGAACAACTAACAGCTAACAACTATCTACATTTTTTGACATTGAAACTACATCATCCAAATTAGGATATTAACCCAGATTACCAACTTAATTTATCAACACTCTCTCACAACCAAAAATATAATATCGAGTTGGTTTAATCTGATTCAATTAAACAATAGATTAAAGTATAGACAGCTTCAATATCCAATTCGGTTAGCCGCGAACAAATATTCTTATTTGTAATTAAAATTTTATTTGATGGCTAATTAATTATAAATAATAATTTTATTTTATTTGAATATTATTTTATTTATTTAAATCCGCTTAACCCCATCTGATTTAAAAATTTGAGATGGGGACTGTGCGGTAGATTTATGCTAACCCTCTTCCCCAACAATTATTTTGGTAGGTCGAATAAAACCGTACTCATATAATGTTCAGCCCAACTAGAACCGAAAGCTTTTTCTAATACACGTCTGGTTTTATCATTTTTTTGCTGCTTAGCGCAGTAATTACGCTGTCCACTCAGAATTTGAATCATTTTTTCTGGTGGTACGGGGTCGGAATTCACAGCTTGATCACAGTGAATTTCCAAAAACGACTTAACGCGGGAAAGAAACATTGTTTCTTCTTCCCCAGAAGCAGGACGGACAAAAACACAATAATCCGAAAAAATATCTCCCCATTCTGGTAAAGCACGTGGCTGAGAAAATTCAACGGCAGGTAACATTGAAAGTTCTTTAGAATAGGATGGTGTTAAACTACGTCCTGAACTTACCGGAGATAGGTCTACTACAGCAGCACTAATTTGACCTCTACCCCCAATTAAGTCGCAGCCAAACATTGGTAATTCGTATTCCGGACGGGGAAACATCACACAATGTAAAATATCAAGCATATTGCCAACCCTAGCCAATTCCATATGCATTTTTCGGAACTGGGGTGCTTGATAGCATTTGTTCTCAATTTTCAGTTTTTCACCTTCCAATTTACCTTCGACATAACCTAATTCAGCCGGTAAATGGTAAGGAGAGATATCCAGATACTGATGCCAAACAGCTTCGATAGTATCAGCTAATTGACGAATCAAGGGATGTTGTTGTTCGCGCAGGGAGGAAGTAGAAGTACTCGACATATCCAATTTCAATCCCCAAGCGGGATTAGTTTAGTATAAGGTCGTAGCCTACTGTGAGGCTAAAGAAAAAGTGTGAAAGGACGTTATCCTTGTTAAATACACAAGAAAACGACAACAGGGGAGCGTTAGAGAGATTATCATCTATCATAAATCCCAGAACGCACTAATTTTTTCAATTTTTCATTTAACCTTCTTAAACCGAACATCGAACGGTTTATATGTAACTGCTTTTTAACCCCTCTGATTTAAATCTATGGGTAATTTACAGCGAATTAATTAGTAATTCTCAACTAGTTATTAATTTTCAAATAACTCATAATCCTTGAATAATTAATAATTCTTAATGAATTATTGTTAATTAATTATTATTTATGTCACGGGTTGAGGTGTTGTGACTCTATTTTGTAATGTTTGAGGATCCACTGCTGTTAACTCACCTTGTTTCAAAGTCCAGGAGAAATCAGCGATGTGTAATAAGTCGCCGGCATCGTGGGTTACAACTAATAATGTCCAATGTTGTTTGAGTTTACCCAGTAAGCTTACCAATTGTCGGCGCATAGACCAATCTAAACCAGCAGTTGGTTCATCTAATAGTAATAAATGTGGCTGACGAATTAGTTGCACAGCCAAAGCCAAACGTCGTTGTTGACCTCCACTTAATGCATGGGGAGAAGATGATAGAGATAAATGTCCCAACCCCACCTCATTTAATGTTAGTTTAACCCGCTCCAAACCCAGTTCCGGATGTCCCAAACGTAATTCTTCTAAAACCGTTTTTCCACAAAAGTGACGTTCGGGAAACTGAAATACCAAGCCAGCTAATTGCTGTAATTGTTCAGTGCTGAGTTCTTGCTCCCGCCAAAATAAAGAACCTGATGTGGGTTCGGCTAACCCGGAAAGAATTTCTAGTAAAGTACTTTTACCAGAACCACTTGGTCCAATAATTAAACCCAATTTTTGAGGTGGTAAATCCAGGTTAATAGATTTTAATATTGGTGTCTGAGAAGCTGCGGGATGATAAACTAATTTTCTAAGATGGAGCATTTGTTAAGATTACCAAAAGTTAGGGATTTACTTATAACTACACTACGGAAAACTCTCGAATCCCGAAAAATTTCATAGCCCATTACCTAAACTAGCACTCTCCATCTAGTAACGGGAAATATTTATTGTGAAATATCCTAATATTTTCTCAAATTAGTTATTGTTTCCCCTACTACCAAGAATTTTTAATTATGCAGATAAATTTACTTAATTAGAAAAAATTATTGATTTTTAATAGGGAATAGGGAATAGGGAATAGGGAACAGGGAACAGAAAGTAAAAAATAATTTTGGGAACCACGAATCAAGCGATAAGAGTCACATTGAAGAGAAAGTAAAAAAATCGCCAACATTCAGGAGAATATTTTTTATAGTTCAATAATTTGTCATTCACAGGACTAACGCATCCAGACAGATAAAATGCCTGTAATCTTCTGTTTCATGTTCCCTGTAACTGAAACCCTGATTTTTTGTTTTCATTGCGTAAGTTCTAACTCAATAATATATAAGACTTTAGGAACAGTAATTATCCTGCTGTCAAAAATGAACAAGAAAAAACTATTTCCACGAGTATTATTTCCACAAGCACTGTGTTCACAAACACTATCATCTGTGAAACCTATTGCTTGGTCTAAAATCGCAATTGCAGCCGTAATCGCTAGTAATATTTGGATTAATCCGGCTTTAGGTGCAGATCCATTCCGTACCCAAAAGCCACGTAATATCGGCAATCAAACAGAAGCTGCATTTAACGCTATTTTCCAAAAAGGGAATTATAAACAAGCCCAAAAGTACGTCAAAGAAGCAATTCGCGACGAACCTGATGAACCCCTGGGATACGCAATTAAAGCATCCTTAGCATACACTTCCAATGATGTTTCCACACTAGCAAACTACAGCAAAAAAACTCTGCAAACGGCTAAAAGTTTGATTGCTAAAGACCCCTTACGCGGTAACATATATGCTGCTGTCGGTCATTTTTTGGAAGGTTCGGTTATCTTACTCCAAGATGGTACAGTCAAAGGCGCACCTCAAGCGTTGAGAAGATTGCGCCAAGTTTATGGACATTTAGAACGAGCCGAATCAATATCTCCCCGCGACCCAGAATTGAACTTACTTAAGGGGTATATGGATTTGATGTTGGCTGTAAATTTGCCATTTTCCGACCCGGAACAGGCGATTCAGCGTTTGCAACAAAATGCTGGTCCTCAGTACTTAGTAGATCGGGGAATCGCTATTGCTTATCGGGATTTAAAAAAATACGATCGCGCATTGGGATATGTAGACCGTGCTTTAAAAGCTACAGCAGAAAATCCGGAGTTGTATTATTTGAAAGCCCAAATTTTGCGGGAGCAAGGTCAGCGTAAAAATAATCGAGAAATGATCCAAGAAGCAGTAAAGTTCTTCGACCAAGCTTTAGAGAAGAAAAATCAGCTTCCAGAGCGCATGGTTAAACAAATTGCTCGGGAACGTCGCAGAACATCTGAAAGACTTGCAAGATGAATTTAAAATTTAGTTGAAAACTTAAAAGTTAAAAACTTAGTGGATTGGTTGACGGTTGATCGGTTAAACGGTTCTCAAACTAAGGAATGTGGATTCAATAAAGTACAAAAGTATGGTGCTGTTAGCATCGCGTAACGCACCATTCCAAATTTCAAAACCACAGGTTATTAAATTCTCATTCCTAATCAAAGAATAAGACATTTTAGTCCATTAGTTGTGCTTTAATTTTAATGTCTTAGACTGATAACCGTTAACTGTTAACTGTCAACTCTTAGCGATCGGGGATAGTAAAAAGTAATGCAAGTATATTTCCGCGAAGTTAACCCCTTTGATATCTGGATTTGGATCAAGTTCAGTACCGTTCCATCTCGACGCGAAACTGAATTTGTTGAGGAACTGTTTAATTCTTGGTTTTATCTTGGTAAGTTGGGTGGTTTTAACGCTGAAAATCTCCAGGTACAAGATACGGGATTAGAAGTTAGCTATATGAACTACGACCAGGACGGTTATGATAAAAGCCTACTGGCGCTGATGCACAACATGGGAGAATTTGAATATCAAGGAGTTTGGGGACGTTGCTGGTTTGATTTGGGAACTTCCGATGCGATGGCCATTGATGTTTTAGTTAATGCTCTTACCCAACTCGGAAATGAATACGTAACCATTGAAGAAGTATACATTGGCGGTGAAAATTCAGATTGGCCGCTTGAAGATAGCAATACTCGTCCTTCGTTTATCTACGATAATAATTAATTTCTATAATCATTAATTGATTATTTACAATAATTACCGGCAATAATAGCTACCAAGTAATCATAATTAGCAACAATAATGCACAAAAGCGGTGAAATTCGCGTTCTCGCCTTAGGATTAATTCGAGATGGCGATCGCATTTTTATTTCTGAAGGCTACGATCCCGTAAAAGAACAAACTTTTTACCGAGCGATGGGTGGTGGTGTAGAGTTTGGAGAAACTAGTTTAGAAGCCTTAGGAAGAGAGTTTCAAGAAGAAATTCAAGCGGAATTAAAAAATGTTCGCTATTTGGGTTGTTTAGAAAATATTTTTACTTTTAATGGTAAATCTGGTCACGAAATCGTTCAACTTTATGGATGTGATTTTGTGGATGATGAGTTTTATCAAAAGGAAAAAATTCTATTTAATGAAGGGAAGCGACAAAAAACAGCTTTGTGGGTAGATATTAATCGTTTCAAGTCGGGAGAATTAAAGTTAGTTCCAGAGCAGTTTTTTGATTATTTATAGGTTATTTGAATTGATAATGGGTAATTGGTAATTCTTGATTGGTAATGGGAGCATTTCATAAGTTTTTATAAATCAAAATTAAATTTTGTCGGGTGTGTTAAACCTGTTAGAATATCTCAGTTTCTATGACAAATTAAATGGGTCTAACGCACCATCATAAATCGGTTGTGTGTAGAGCAAATTTTGAGTTATTCAACAATCAAATTCTTATTTTGTTTAACAACCACTTGTATATTAATCCAATATGATTGCGCGTTACGGTGCAGTGTCAAAGCAATCTAAAAAAAAGATATTTTCTTGGGCGTGTAATACACCCTACTTTATCTTAAGTACCATCTTTCTAGGGAAAGTAATTTTTGAACAATTCTAGAAAATACTGGCGATATTAATTAACATTTAATCAAAATTTACCAATTACTTATTTGATAGTGGATAAATCAACACTACCTTCTCTACCTCAAATGGTAGAAATATGGCAAAAAACTCTAAACTGGGAACCAAGCATACAGCAACAAGATAACTTTCAGCAGCTCTACGAATTGATATTACAGGGAAATTGCCAACTAAACCTAACTCGCATCACCGATCCCAAAGAATTTTGGGAAAAACACCTGTGGGATTCATTACGAGGTATTTCATCATTATTACTATCAGAAAAGTCAAAAACGAGTAAATATTCTCAACATTTACTCTCATCTTCACCACATTTAATTGACATTGGAACCGGTGCAGGATTCCCAGGTATTCCGATCGGAATAGTTGCAGAAAATTTTAATGTAAAACTACTTGATTCAACCCGAAAAAAAATCAATTTTATTGATACACTTTTAACTAATATTCAATTAAGCAATATCCAAACTATAGTGGGAAGGGCTGAAGCAATTGGTCAAAACCCACACCACAGAGAAAACTATGATATTGCTACTGTTCGTGCTGTAAGTAACGCTTCAGTATGTGCAGAATATACATTGCCATTACTCAAACAGGGTGGTCTAGCGGTTATTTATCGGGGTAGTTGGACCGAAAAAGAAACAAATACTTTGGAAAGTGCAACTCAAAAGTTGGGTGGAGCGATCGAATCAATCGAGCAATTTACCACTCCCCTAACTCAGAGTGTTCGTCACTGTTTGTATCTACGTAAAATAACTAGCACGCCGGCAAAATTTCCTCGTGCTGTAGGGATACCAACTCAAAAACCACTGTAGTTTCCTCAGGAATATACCCCCAAAAATACATTTCCCAAAAAGTAAATGTTGAAAACAAGCCAAGAAAAAACAGACCATCCAATTCCCTCTTTGGGAGGTTAGCAGGGTGTTTGTGTTTACTTGGGGAGTTAAGAGATTTGAATTTACTTTGGGGGGTTAAGAAAGGATTGGAATTTAGTTGAGGAAAATTTACTTCAGGAAAAAACCTCTTGAAGTACTCATTAATTCAACTAATGTTTTCTTTACTACCTAATATTTGTGTAGTTTTCATATTATTGTGAATTCTTACAACAAAGAATAGTTAAAATTACCCAATACAACCAACAAAAATACAAACGTACTTTTGCAAAGTAGTTTTTCATCATAGAGTAAGACAAAGACCACAAGCATTTTGGTCAAAAACAACATAAACTATAATCGCCAAGACTTAACTTTATATAGAGTTTTCGGCGAATACTAACAAAGAAGCCAATCCTTTAGTCGTCAAGACTACGGTTTCAAAATGGGTAACAGCAAGCGCCCCTAACAGTCCGATCACCTATGCTAAAAGTTATGCAATCTGCTGCCAATTCATCCACTCCAATTTCCCTGTGGGATGATTTAACTAAGATTGATGCCCCTCCCATAGTTCAATGGGATAACATGAAAACCCAGCTGGACTTGGTGTTGTTAGCCCTAGAAACACTAGCTGGCATCGGTTCTGAAGAAATGCTGGCAGCAGCAAATGTACTCAATTTAGAGTCCAAACTGCCAGATCGTGTAGCACTATGGCGACTGCGCCAATCTAATCCCCTGCGAAAAGGTCAAGGAGGACGAAAGAAACTCGATATTGAAGAAGCGCGATCGCTAGTAATGATTATCTGTCATCTTGCCAAACAGAATCAGGAATTAATCAGACGTGCGATCGATTTGTTAGAACAAATGGCTCAAGCCAACCGCGAACCTCACCAAGCAGCATTGCTAGGTGATTATATCGATGCTTTCTGTAATACTTATCAAGAACGGATGACGGAAGATGAAAAAGTTTCCACCGAGGTAATTAGCCACTTAGCATTAAAACTACTTATAGATTTACTGTTTTACAGTGGTCCCGGCGGACATCGTCGTCTTTGGCTCTCACTTATAGACCGTTCAACAAAATTTTAACAATGTCTTTTTCGTTGTTCTTGCCATGCCTTTATCAAATCCTGTAATTCGTCGGTACACTCCGCCTACCTGTACCTTAGAAATTTGGGCACAGAAGTCCCCAATATCGCGCTGGGCAAAACAATCTGTACTAAAACAACTAACTTTCGAACTACAGCTTGATGACCCGCGACTATCAGAAGAAGATAAGGTGACGATTCGAGGCGATCGCGAACAACTCGAAGCTTTGTGTACAAAAGTATCTGAATACGTGCAGGAATTACTGCAAAAAGATACAGAAAATTTTTGGCTGAGTTTCCAGGCTTCGCAAGTAAATAATCAAGTAGAACCGCCACCAGATAATTCGAGCAACGCTTCGGCGTTTGCTCCCACTTCTAATTCCAATCCCAGCGCTAATAATTCAAACATTGATAATTCTAATACCAATAATTCAAATTCTGGTTTCTCCCAATCATCGACAGGGAATATCCACTTACAACCACATACCCATTTAAAACACAAACTTTTTCTTGGTTCGCTGGCGAATAGATCAACTGGTGAATTTGTTCAATTAACATCATTACAACTATTTGATTTAGCAAGCGCTTTAGAAAATTACTCTGCGGAATTTATTGCACTCCCAATGAGCACCAGCAGCACAACCCAAAAGGGAAACACTTGGTCAACTTGGGGTCCAGTTGCAGCCGTTGTAGCAGTAGCAGCAGGCTTAACACCTGTCACATGGCAATATGCAAATAGTCTCAGACAGCAACAAGTAGCTACCACATCTTCTTCTCAAGAAGATACTGTTGCTTTGAACTCATCACCTTTAGAAAAAAAATCTTCATCTGAACTTGCGCCATCAAACTCCTTACCTTCAATTCAGCCACCCTTAAATTCTGACTTACCTTTATCTGTCAGTCCACTTCCTGCACCATCATCTGTATCACCACAAAGTGGTACTGCAGGTGAACTACAACAAATTAAACCTAGCCTGAATAGTCCTTCAGGAATATCTGCAAATCGTGGCGCAAGTAGTACCTTGACAAAATCTGCAACTCCCAAAAGTGATACTTTAATGGTACCTGGGACACAATCAGATCCAGTTGTAAATTCTTCAATTAAGTTTCCAACCTCGACCCAAACAAACTCCCAAATTCGGATTGGGTCTAATCCTGTTCAAAGCAAAATTCCTCCAATTCCTCCTCCTTCTAAGAACACCATTACTCCCAAATCAATTACAACTCCAATTACCAGTAGCTTAACTGGTACAAATTTATCTCCTAATACAAATAACGAAACTTCCAAACCATCAAGTCTTCCCCAACCCAAAGTTTCTTTGGGTTCTCAAGCTCGAATAGGAGCAACCAATACAAGTACTTCACTGAATACTTCGACAAACAATTCGGCGACAAATACTTCAGCAAGCACTTCTGATTTAATCACTAGCCTCAAAAGCAGACCTGGAAGCAATCCTAAAATTGCTACTGGTAACAGCAGTGTACTAAGTTCCGAACGGCAAATATCAGAAGTTAAAAAATACTTAAAACGCCGTTGGCAACCACCAAGTGGACTGAAACAAAGTTTAGAATACAGCTTAACTGTTGGAGTTGACGGCACAATCGAACGAATTCTTCCCTTAGGAAAAGCTGAAAGGGAAAATTTTGGTAAAACAGGAATACCTGCAATCGGCGATCGCTTTATTTCCCCAAGTAATACTGGACAAGATACGAGGATTAGAGCAGTTTTTAAGCCTAATGGTGACGTACAAGCGTTTCCAGAAACTGATTAGTTGGTTAATGTGGGTAACGGGTAAGCAGCCAATAGGTAACACTCAAGCAAAAGGTGTAATAAAAGCCCATAAAAAGCGAAAAGGACTACCAAGCGTAGTCCTTTTTTCGTATATAAAAAAATTTCTTTCTATGTGCGGTTCCCAGTGTGAAATTTTTTTATTGGATCCTCATGGCTCATTAATTATGAGCACAAAGAATATTATGAATATACAAGCAATAGATGAGTAATGATAAAAGGTATTTCCTCAATCAAAAGAAGTTCAACTGCTTGATTTCTTTTTCTTTCTCACCTTTTGCTTTTTACGCCGTACCTCTGCAGATAGAACCGAGCGATCTATAGGAAAACCTGCCAAAGGAACTACCTGATATGAACGTTCTGTTTCGAGTCGTTTGACCTCGGTGTAATCAAACCAATGAATGCAATCAACCGGACAAGTGTCAATCGCTTCCTGAATAACTTCTTCAGAATCTCCATCTTGGCGGATTACCCGCGATCGCCCGTAATCGGGTTCGATATAAAATGTATTCCGTGCGACATGGGCGCAATGTTTACAACCGATGCAGGTTATTTCATCAACGTAAACACCTTTTTGACGAAAAGTACCACCCAGCTCGGGTTCTAATCCAGAACGCTCTGCTTCGGAACGGAAATAACCACCTAATTCTGGTTCAAAACCAGAACGCTCTCTATCCGATTCTGGCTCTGGTGGCAAAAAATCAGACATTACGCACTCCAGCGTTGTACTACAAGGCGAATAGAACCATCTTGAGCTTGTTTTTGTTCGGCAACTTGAAAGCCAGCCTTAGCTGTTTCTTTAACTACTGTGTGATAAGCATAACGCTGTGTTACCTGACGCAAAAATCCTTCTACAGACAAATTCTGTTGCCAATACTGTAGATCGGCAACTAGTTCGTATTCCTTACCATTCCATGTAAAGCCGACATCATAACCATTATCTTGATCAATGGTAACTTCTGCAGCATGAGTCTGACCGCGGTAGCCGCGAACATCTCTGGGACCTTGCTTCCAATCTATGCCCAAATCATTTAGTGCATCTTTTAAGGACTCAAGATTACGGATTTCAGTCTTGATTTGGCTAAAGTGTGACATAGTGATTGTGAATCAATAAACTCTCTTGATGTTGAAAAATTTACCAATCGCTAAAAGTGGATTGGGTATTCGCTACTTCGCCTGACTGTTCTACTTTGCTGGCAAAGAACTCTGAGGTTGGTTGATGTGTTACTACTACTCCAAGTTGTTCTTCTATCGCAGCAGTAACCTCAGCGCAAGAAGCACCAATAATTCCGGTGACTTTTTCTTGCACCCGACCATCTGGATAAATTATGAACTCCAATGTCTCCATGCTTTTAGTCGATTGCAACAGTAGAACTCAACAATAACGGACACATACTACAAAAGAAATACGGGTGTATCTGCGAATCACATATTTAACTTTGTAATAGAAGTTTTATATGTTCACTAATGTTTCATATTTCTATATATACATTTCATAATATTTACAAAAGTTATTTTTAAAATGAGCCTACACCTCTATACCTTGTAAGTTTCCCTTAACCATTATCATAAGTCAAGCTCCAATATCCTGTGGAGAGCTTTGGAATAAGGAGCCTGAAACCTTTACTGTGAAAATTATTAGGGGTTATTGGCTTTTTATGACCACTGTCATAGACTATTGATAATATTTATTATTTATATTGTTTTCTGCTGTGTTGTTTGCTAATTGCTATGAATACCAGCATGCAGATATATTTGTACGAATATGATTGATTTGATGTGAATATTACCGATTTTTGTCTTTAGATATTTATAAAAAATCTAAATTTTGAATCTAAATTTGAATCTGAATTTGAGCTTTGATTTCCAATATTCAAAGTATTCGCGGCTGTACTGCAGCAATAATTAGTGAATTATATATTCCATTAATCTTAAGCTTTGATTAGAAGTCAACTCCTAAATCTTGATTTTCATGAATGATTTAGAATTGCCATAACTCTCAACTCATTATTTATCACTCATTACTCCTAGACTCTGCTAACTGTATCCAGCTTCCCAAAAAATATAAGGGGCTTTTGCCCCTTAAAAACTCCAGTTTATTTACAAAACTTAAACTTTTTCTCAAATGGAATCCTTATCCCAAATCTTCAAAGACTTTAAACATAGGTAAATACATAGAGAGTAAAATTACACCAACCATCCCCCCAAGAACCACAATCATAATTGGTTCAAGAACGCTGGTTAAAGCTTTAACTGCTTGCTCAACCTCATCTTCATAGAAATCAGCAACTTTCATTAACATCGCATCTAGTTCCCCAGTTTCTTCACCTATGCTGATCATTTGGATCGCCATGATGGGAAAAACAGGATATTTTTGTAGAGCTAGACTAATCATACCCCCCTGTTGTACTTCAGCCCGTGCGGCGTCTATGGCGTTAGCAACAACTTGATTTCCCGAAGTATCTCGGACTATTTCCAATGACGTTAGGATTGGTACGCCAGAACGTGTCAAAGAACCAAATGTACGACTAAAACGAGCTACCGAGGATTTTTGGATTAAGTCGCCAAACAAAGGCATTTTTAAAGAAAGACGGTCAATGGTTTCTTTACCAACGGGAGTTTTATAGTATTGCTTATAAGCAAAAGCAAAAGCTGCGACCGCACCAATCACAACCAATACCCACAAACTTCTTAATATTTCGCTTACCCACAACATGAAAGCAGTTAGAGGCGGTAGTTCTGTTCCCAAATCTTTAAAAATATTGGCAAAAATTGGAATCAGGAAAATAGTCATAGCCAAGAAAATACCAACCGCCAAAATTCCCACTACAACAGGGTAAGATAGGGCAGCTTTAATTTGGTTTTGTAAACGGGCTACATCTTCGAGTAACTTCGCTAAACGATTTAGCACTTCATCTAAAACACCTCCAACTTCACCAGCTTGGATCATGCTGACATACAAACCATCAAAACATTCGGGATGCTTCCGCATCGCATCGGAGAGATTGACACCATTTTGCACATCGGAACTAATCTCTGTAAGTGCTGATTTTAGTTTGGGGTTAGTACACTGTTCTGCAAGAACTCCCAAACTCCTAACTATTGCCACTCCTGCATTCACCAAAGCAGCTAATTGACGAGAAAAAACAGCCTTATCTTTTACTGAAACTGTTGCAAATTTAGTTTGAAGACCAGCTAAATCAAAGCTTTGAAAGCCTTGAGAATATTCTTTTAAATCTTGAACGACAAAACCTTGATCCCTGAGATTAGTACGAGCTTGCACTAAGGTATCAGCAACAACTTTCTCTTTTCTAGATTTGCCTTGTGCATCCCGGATGCGGGCAACAAATGTTGGCATTTATCACCTCTATATAAATTAATTATTGGTGTAATGTTTAGTCTTTGGGTTTAATTTTTAGTTTTTGATTGCAGAGTTATAAAACTCAAGGTGACTAACCTGAAATGTCCTTAACTACCTTCTTAAAGGAACTTTTCCAGCTGTTTTTGCTTGAGCCGCAGCTTGGGGAGCAGCAGCACCAATTAAACGCTGAACTTCATCGGGTTTAGAAGTTTTTGATATTGCAGCTTCAAAGGAGACTGTTCCCTGTTTGTATAAATCTGCTAGAACTCTCTCCAAGGTTTGCATCCCTAGTTTGCCGCCAGTTTGAATTGCTGAGTAAATTTGTGCTGTTTTACCTTCGCGAATTAAGTTGGAAATCGCTGGGGTAACTACCAAAATTTCTTGCGCCATTACCCGCCCAAATTCGCCCGGTTTGGGATTTTTTCTTGGAACTAAAGTTTGGCTGAAAATTGCCACTAATGAGTTGGATAGCTGTACCCGCACCTGAGTTTGTTTCTCGTGGGGGAAAACATCAATGATCCGGTCAACTGTTTGAGCAGCAGAGGAGGTGTGTAACGTTCCAAATACCAGGTGTCCTGTTTCTGCTGCTGAAATAGCCAAGGAAATAGTTTCTAGATCGCGCATTTCACCAATTAGGATAATATCTGGATCTTCTCTTAGTGCGCCTTTGAGAGCATTACCAAAACTTTTAGTATCTTCACCCAGTTGTCTTTGGTGAACCAGGCTTTGAATCGGTTCATAAACAAATTCGATCGGATCTTCAATAGTTAAAATATGTTCTGCCCGCGTGCGGTTGATTAGATCGATCATTGCTGCAAGGGTTGTAGTCTTACCAGAACCTGTCGGACCAGTGACCAAAATCAGACCTCTAGGCTTTTCTGACATTTCTTTCACCACATTTGGCAAACCTAATTGATCAAAATTGGGGATTTTTGAACTCAAAGCCCGCAAGCAAGCAGCATAGGTACCTCTATCTTTGTAAACATTCACCCGGAAACGAGCTAATCCTTTGACACCATAAGAACAATCTAACTCCCAAGTTTGTTCTAAAGTTTTTCTTTGGGAGTTATTAAGCATGCTGAAGATTAATCTTTGACATTGCTCGGATGATAGAGCTTCATTGCCAATAGGAGTCAGTTTGCCACTGATGCGAAAATAGGGAGGTAAGCCGGCTGTCAAATGCATATCAGACCCCCCCATTTCAATCATTTGTTCCATCAAATCTTCAATCATCAAGTCCATATCGATTCATCTCCTGTTGTTATTTGTCCTTTTCCCAATTCCTAATCCCTAGTCTTGAAACCTAGATGTCATGCAGTAAGGACAATCCAGCCATTCTGGTTTTAAATCAGCACCACAATTTCGGCAGGTCAAACCACTCTTGCGCTTAGCTTTCAATTCAGCTTCCAAACCAGTATCCGTAAAGGTTACCCTTTGTACCTCTTCCAGGGTTGTTGCACCTTGACGTACAAGTTCTAGGCTGTAAGCCAACAAGGTTTTCATACCTTCCTCTACTGCTGCTTCTTTAATCAACTCAGTTGGTGCTTCTTCGTTGATTAGAGTTTGCAAACGCTCGGTAATTTGCATCACTTCGTAAACACCACATCGTCCTTTATAGCCGATTCCATGACAATCTGGACAGAGTTGATTATTAGCTTTAGCTTGGGCAATTTGCTCATTTGTCAGAGTATTAGCTTTGTAAAAAGTTACATCTGCATTTTGACTAACTGACAAACCATAGCGACCTAATTCTTCTGGTGAAGGGGTGTAAGGAAGACGACAAGTAGAACAAACTCGTCGCACCAAACGCTGTGCTAGCACTCCAATTAAAGAACTGGAAATCATAAATGGTTCAATTCCCATTTCTCCCAAGCGAGCGATCGCCCCAGGAGCATCATTTGTATGTAGAGTGGTTAAAACTAGGTGACCTGTTAATGCCGCTTCAATGGCAGTTTTTGCCGTTTCTTTATCCCTTGTTTCACCGACCAGCAGCACATCCGGATCCTGTCGCAAAAACGCCCGCAAGGCTGTGGAAAAATCCAGACCTTTTTCTCTAATTACCTGTACCTGGGTAATTCCCGGTAAACTATATTCAATGGGGTCTTCCACCGTACTAATATTGATTCCCGGTGAGTTGCGTTCCGACAGCGCCGAATAAAGCGATGTGGTTTTACCAGAACCCGTTGGTCCAGTAACCAAAATAAGACCGAAAGGACGACCAACCATTTCCTGGACAATTTCTAAAGTCCCAGGGTCGGTAATTAATTTATCCAATCCTAATTGGGTAGACGAGTTGTCTAAAATCCGTAATACTACTTTTTCCCCGTAGCGGCTAGGTAAAGTATTTACCCGGAAGTCAACTTTACGTCCTTCAAATAAACGTCGGATCCGTCCATCTTGGGGTAAACGTCGTTCGGCAATATCTAAATTCGCAATAATTTTAAATCGCGCCGTAACAGCGGGAATAATTTTTTTTGGCAGTGGGTCGAATGCTTGATTTAAGACCCCGTCTTTGCGGAAGCGGATACGTAAATTTTCTTCTTGGGGTTCAATATGAATATCAGAGACTTTATCATGTAGAGCTTTAGCAAGAATTCTATTAACCAAATTAATAATTGGAGCATCTTCTGCACCTTTCATCGCTGCTCCCAAATCAGCTTCTACTTCATCAGGTGCATCCTCAAGATCTAGATTGTCCAAATTTTCTAAATCTTGATTAATATCTGTAAATTTTTCTTTTTCCAGTTTCTTTTGCTGGACAGCTAATTCATCTAAAAATTGATTAATCAGTTGTTGGTAATCTTCTTGAGTAATTACCATTCGCTGTAAAGTAAAACCTTGGGGGCGCAAAATACGATTTAGATCGTCCGAAGCCTCCAAGTTGTCCGGATTGACCATCGCCACTAAAACCGAAGGTGGGTTTTGGTCTTGATTTTTTGATAAGGGTACCAAGTGATGGCGACGACACATATCTACTGGAATCAGGGAATTAATTAAATTCCCCACCGCTGTGTTGCCAACTTGACTTACTTCCGGATCTAAGGAGTCAACACCGTAGAGTATTTTAAGTTCAAATAATTGATGTTTTTTATACTCTCTAAGTAATTCTGGTGATAGTTGTTTCCCCGATATCGATTCGATAACTTCTGTTAGGGGTCTGCCGGACTTACGACTTTCAATTAATGCTTGTCTCATCTGTTCGCTATTAACGACCCCAGATTGGACAAGCTTATTGCCGAAGGGCGAAAATTCCGTTCTGACACTGAGAGCAGTACTGCGTCTTTGTGCTGACGAGTAAGTCATATATAAGTAACAAATAGTTCAAAGTTGTGATGTTAGTATTCCCAAATTAGTGCAGCGAATTTTCATGAGGGTTGAATTTGGGGACTGGGGATTGGGGACTGGCGACTGGGGATTGGGTGATGAGAATTGAAGTAGGTATTGCTTTTTGTTACTTGTGACTAGTAATTTAATTTGTTAGCGCAGGGCGCTAACGCCAATCCCTAATCCCTAATCCCTAATCCCTAATCGCCAACCCCCAAAACGCTCAGTATTTGTCACAATAGAGGACGTTGATGTTTTCAGATTTGGAAAAATGCACGACTAGGATACGCTTTTATATTTATTATTTATTGGTTGGAAATAATTTTAACGGCTGTATGATATGGCAACTATAGAAGACAAGCACTCGGAAGAAAGCACAATGATAGATGAGGAAAATAAACAAAACGATACGATTGAAAAATCAGATGAGCCTAAGGAGGAGAATCAAGAAATGATTGATGACTCTGCGGTTCAAGCTAATGCAGATGCTAACGAACCTGCTGATGAAGTCACAGAAGGAGCAGCAAAACCCGATAGCCCAGCAGTAGATGAAAATGTGTCACCCAATCCAGAACCCGAAACGGTTGCAACTGAGACGGTGGAAAATACTGTAGATAGTGCTCAATTGGTGCAAATGACCCAGCAGATCGAGTCTCTCAAAGCTCAACTGGAAGAGCGTACTACCCAATATGCACGCTTAGGAGCAGATTTTGAGAATTATCGCAAACGCATGCTCAAAGAAAAAGAAGAACTTGATTTGCAAGTAAAGCAAAGGGCTATTACTGAATTGTTGCCCGTTGTCGATAACTTTGAGCGTGCTCGGGCGCAAATCAAACCCCAAAATGATGGGGAGATGGGAATTCATAAGAGCTACCAAGGTGTTTACAAACTATTGGTAGACTGCCTCAAGCGGTTGGGAGTTGCTCCCATGCGTCCTGAAGGTAAAGAATTCGATCCCAACCTCCATGAAGCAGTAATGCGCGAACCTACTGATGAACATCCGGAAGGAACAGTGTTAGAAGAGTTAGTGCGCGGATATTATTTGGGCGAGCGGGTGCTACGCCATGCAATGGTTAAAGTTGCTGCTCCGAAAGAAGATGATACATCAGTCCCAGAAGAGGATACCTCTTCTTCTGCATCTAGCTAAGGTATGTTTCTTTTTTCTAACTAACAAAAAGTACTTTCCTAGCAGTATTGGCGAGCACAGTGTGTCTACGTTCATAATTTTTTGCTTGCGATTTACCTCAACCCGAGTGACTTTCGTGAAATTGACCTGAATACAGGCGATCACTTGAAATTTTTATCTCACTCGGTTTATCGCAGTCAGATTGAAAACTCCCCATGCCGCGAGCCATTATGCCCGAATTTTTGAGCGGTGCGAAGTTGCCGCTCAAAACTTCGTAAAAGAAGTACTAAGTAAAAATATTATTAGTTATGGGAAAAGTTATAGGTATTGACTTAGGCACTACCAATAGTTGTGTAGCGGTGCTCGAAGGTGGTAAACCAATTGTAATAGCCAACTCGGAAGGGGGTCGAACAACTCCCAGTATCGTCGGTTTTGGTAAAGCTGGGGAGCGTTTAGTTGGTTCCTTAGCAAAACGCCAATCTGTAACTAATGCTGAAAATACCGTTTATAGCACTAAAAGATTTATTGGCAGACGTTGGGAAGATACAGCTTCTGAGCGTGATCGCGTTCCCTACAAATGCATTAAAGGTCGGGATGAGACCGTTGATGTAGAGATTCGCGGACGGAACTACACACCACAAGAAATTTCGGCAATGGTTCTGCAAAAACTCAAGCAAGATGCGGAAATTTTTCTGGGAGAAGCGGTGTCCCAAGCAGTTATAACGGTTCCAGCCTATTTTACTGATGCCCAAAGACAAGCAACGAAAGACGCTGGTACTATTGCAGGACTGGAAGTTTTACGGATCATTAACGAGCCAACTGCCGCTGCTTTAGCATTTGGTTTAGATAAACAGGATGAAGAACAATTAATTTTAGTATTCGATTTGGGTGGTGGTACCTTTGACGTATCTATCCTGCAATTAGGAGATGGAGTATTTGAAGTTAGGGCTACCTGCGGAAATAATCAACTTGGTGGGGATGATTTCGATAATCTGATCGTGCAATGGATGCTGAAAAAATTTCAGCAAGAAGAAAATATTGATCTGTCCCAAGACAAAATGGCTCTGCAACGCTTGCGCGAAGCCGCAGAGAAGTCAAAGATAGAACTTTCTAGTATGGGCAGTACTTCAATCAATTTACCGTTCATTACTGCCGATAACAGCGGTCCTAAACATCTGGAGATGGAACTCTCTCGCTCCAAATTTGAGGAACTCTCCAGTAATTTGATTGAGTCCACTATTGAACCGATGATTCGAGCCCTCAAAGATGCAGACCTCAAACCACAGGATATCGATAAAATTATTTTGGTCGGTGGCTCCACTCGCATTCCTGCAGTGCAAAATGCCCTTGTTAAGTTTTTTGATGGCAAAACTCCCGACCGTTCCATCAATCCTGATGAGGCTGTAGCCCTAGGCGCAGCAGTCCAAGGTGGGGTAATGGGCGGCGAAGTTGACGATATATTATTACTCGATGTGACGCCTTTATCCCTGGGAATTGAAACTTTGGGAGAAGTTTCTACCAAAGTTATTGAGCGTAACACCACAATTCCCACCAGCAAGTCCCAAGTTTTTTCCACTGCTGTTGACGGACAAACTTCAGTAGAAATTCACGTTCTTCAAGGGGAAAGAGCGATGGCTCGGGATAATAAAAGTCTCGGTAAATTTCTTTTAACTGGAATTCCCCCATCTCCCCGTGGTATCCCTCAAATTGAGGTTTCATTTGAAATCGATGTTAATGGAATTTTGCAAGTTGGAGCAAAAGACCAAGGTACGGGTAGGGAACAGAGTATTCGGATTACTAACACTGGTGGTTTGAGCGCCAATGAAGTAGAACGGATGCGCAATGAAGCTGAAGTCTATGCAGAAGATGATAAGAGACGCAAAGAACTAGTTGAATTACGAAATCAAGCAGAAAATCTTTTGCTCGGCTACAAATCAACTTTAAATGACAACAGCGAATCAATTGGTGAGTCGGTCAAAGTATTAGCCCAGGAAAAATTATCCAATCTTCGTACCGCAATGGCTGACGATAGAACTTCTGTTGCTGAATTTAAACAACGTCTCGAAGACTTCCAAGAAAGTTTATTTGCTTTGGGTGCTGAAGTATACAATAAAGTTAAAGACCGCACAAGTGACTCCACAGGCTCATTTGGGGAAGAGTCTGCTGTAGAGGAATCAGATAATGCCTTTCAACCAGAAAATTCAGTAGTTGCTGTTGCTGATTTAAAAGCTAACTCAACAACAGAAACAAGCGCAGAAGCAGAACCACTGTTTGACTTTAACTTTACAGGAGAAAGTAACCCACAAGTAGATTATGAAACCATTGAGTAATTTAATTTCCAATATTACTTGAGTTTAGAATGCTTTAGGCGGTTAGAGAAAACAAAATATTTTTCCACCCCCTATCTTGTTGTTCCATTAAAGATGGGGGGTTTTCCGCACCCAAATTGTGCGGCTAGCCCCTATAGTTTATGTGCAGAGTTTTCTGTTTATACGTAGCACAATTGTAAAGGAGGTCGCTTGTTTGCGATCAAAAATACGAGCATCATTGGACAACATACTCAGAGAATACTATTTTGGTGAAAGTTCACCATTTTGTGAAGTGAGGTAAGTCGGTATCAAGCATCAGTGTTTTTTATCGTCATATTTGTTATAAGATTACTTGTCCTTTTAGCTCGCACCCCAAAACTTCTAATTTCAAAACTTTTAGTTTCAAAACTTTTAGTTCCAAAACTTTTAGTTCCAAAACTTTTAATTTAGAGGTTATTGGGTTTTTAGCACGGAAAAACCTTCACTGTTACGATAGTATAAGTTAGTTCTGCGGCGATCGTAAGAGTGACTTTTATTATCTACCTCAGGAGAAAGTATTTGTTGCTAGAAATTTAGTCGTAATTTTTGTAGAAGCTAAAAAGTAAAATCAAATATTAACAAAATTTAACTCTTGCCTTCTGTCTTACTAAACTTCTAAACTTAATGGCGGAATTTGCTTCTCCAAGTTGTTTGTGCATTGCTGCTTTCTACCTTTTAACGTTCACCTTTGATATATGGCCCGCGACTACTACGAAATTCTGGGCGTCTCTCGCGACGCCGACAAAGAAGACATAAAACGCGCATATCGCCGTTTAGCCCGCAAATATCACCCCGATGTCAACAAGGAAAGTGGGGCTGAAGAGCGCTTTAAAGAGATTAATCGTGCTTATGAAGTTCTTTCGGAACCAGATGTCCGCGCTCGCTATGACCGTTTTGGTGAAGCTGGTGTATCAGGTGGAGCAGGAGGTGTAGGCTTCCAAGATATGGGAGATATGGGTGGTTTTGCCGATATATTCGAAAGTATCTTCAGTGGCTTTGCTGGTGGCGGTGTGGGAGGTACATCCCAAAGACGACGCAGTGGACCAGTACGTGGTGACGATCTGCAGTTAGATTTAAAATTAGATTTTCGGGAAGCTGTATTTGGCGGCGAAAAACAAATTCGGATTGCTCACTTAGAAACTTGTGATGCTTGTAGTGGTTCCGGTGCAAAACCAGGAACTCGTCCCCGTACCTGCTCTACTTGTGGTGGAAATGGTCAAGTTCGCCGCGTTACTAGAACTCCTTTTGGTAGCTTTACCCAAGTTTCAACCTGTCCTACCTGTAATGGTTCGGGAATGGTAATTGAAGAAAAATGTGACAGTTGCGAAGGAAAAGGCACGAAACAGGTAGCTAAACAACTTAAAATTAGTATTCCACCAGGTGTTTATGATGGTTTGCGCTTGCGAATTCCTGGAGAAGGAGATGCAGGTCAGCGTAGCGGTCCCCCAGGAGATTTATACGTTCAGCTATCTGTAAAAGAAGATAAAGAGTTTCAACGGGATGATTTGAATATTCTTTCCAGCACTACGGTTAGCTACCTACAAGCAATATTGGGTTGTAGCTTGGAGGTGGAAACCGTTGATGGACCAGTAGAACTAATTATTCCTCCCGGAACACAACCGGGTACGGTAATGAAACTAGAAAATCGGGGTGTACCGCGTTTGGGTAACCCTGTGAGTCGCGGCGATCATTTAATTACAGTATTAATTGATATTCCCAATAAGATTACTTCTGAAGAGCGAGAATTGCTCTTAAAGCTAGCTAAAATAAAGGGGGAACGCACCGGTAAAGGTGGTTTAGAAGGATTTTTGGGAAATTTATTCCATCAACGATGAGTTTATCTTCGCTTTCAACTCCTGATGCTCAGCTCGATTTACGCGGCACCCCGTGCCCGATTAATTTTGTCAGAACAAAACTCCGTTTGGAACAAATGCAGCCAGGAAACTTATTAGAAGTGTGGCTTGATCCAGGCGAACCGATTGAGCAGGTTCCCGATAGTCTGACGATGTCTGGCTATACAGTAGAGAAAATTACCGAATGTTCTGATTACTTCTCCCTATTAGTACGCTGTCCCGTTGCTGTGGAATGAAAGGGGAAACTTTTTTTCGCGAGGGGCGTTTACTGGGCAGGGTATTAGCCGTGCAAGCAAACTTTTATAGAGTTCAGCTAGATCTAGGAGGCAGCATTGATGAGGAAAACAAGGAACTTGATTTTGTTTCTTTCCGTTCGTCGGTTGCCCCAGTTTTGCTTTGTACTCGCAGAACCCGCCTGAAAAAAATTGGTCAACAAGTAATGGTTGGCGATCGCGTGGTAATAGAAGAAGCAGATTGGAATGGCGGGCGGGGTGCGATCGCTGATGTTTTAGACCGTAAAACGGAGTTGGAGCGCCCAGCAATTGCTAATGCAAATCAAATTTTGTTAGTTTTTGCCGCAGAAGATCCGCCTTTAGAACCATATCAACTCAGTCGTTTTTTAGTAAAAGCTGAGTCTACAAATTTAAATGTATGTTTGTGTCTAAATAAAAGTGATTTAGTAACCCCGCAACAACAAGCAGAAATTTATACAATGCTCGATAAATGGGGTTATCAATCAATTTTTCTAAGTGTATATAAAAATATAAATATTGAAAAATTATCTCCAATTCTTCAAAACAAAATTACAGTTATTGCTGGACCTTCTGGAGTGGGAAAATCCAGCCTCATTAATTCTTTGATTCCCGATGCAAATTTACGGGTAGGTGAAGTCTCAGGTAAAATTGCCAGGGGTCGTCATACCACCCGCCATGTAGAGCTATTTGAACTGCCTAATAGCGGATTGCTTGCTGACACTCCAGGTTTTAATCAACCAGATATTAATTGTGCTCCTGGGGAGTTACCTTTTTATTTCCCAGAAGCAAGGGAGAAATTGAAAACTGCTAGCTGTCGGTTTAGTAATTGTTTACATCGAGATGAACCCGACTGTGTGGTTCGTGGTGAATGGGAACGTTACGAACATTATTTAGTGTTCTTAGAAGAAGCCATCACTCGGCAAACTGAACTTAGCCAACAAACCGATCCAGAATCAACCTTAAAGGCAAAAGTGACAAGAAAAGGCAAAAATCGGTACGAGCCAAAATTGGAAAGCAAAAAATATCGTCGTCTTTCCCGACGCAAACAACAGCAGATACTGCAAGATTTATTTAATGAAGATGAAGAGTACATGAAGTAGTGGGTTACAGACTAGGGGTATTGGACATAGAGCATGGGATAATCTGAAACATGGGATTTGCGATGCTGCGGGTAGTAATGCTACAAAGTTTTACAGAAAAAAGTAACGCCTCGCGCTACTAATATCTTCGCTTTGCGATATCAGCTAATTAACAATTGATTTTTGTAGATCGTTAAAAGTCAAGGAAAGGCGATTACGATCCCCAGAAAGTCTTAAAATATTGTTAATTTACGGTCAAACCCTGCATCTATAAAATTCACGGATACTACCCGAAATCATTATGGCAATCGGCTATGTTGCGCTCGTACTCCACGCACACTTGCCCTTCGTTCGTCACCCGGAAAGTGATTATGTGCTGGAGGAAGAATGGCTTTACGAAGCTATTACTGAAACCTACGTCCCTTTGTTGAGAGTCTTTGAAGGCTTAAAACAAGACGGTGTTGATTTTAAAATCACGATGAGTATGACACCACCTTTGGTGTCGATGCTACGCGATCCTGTATTACAAGAACGCTATGATGCTCATCTAGCTAAACTTGAAGAACTTGTAGAGAAGGAAGCAGAACACAATTCTCACAACGGTCACATTAAATATTTAGCCGAGCACTATGCAAAGGAATTTAGTGCAACCCGAGAATTGTGGGAGCGTTACCAAGGGGATTTAGTAACAGCTTTTAAGGAATTCCAAGACTCTAATAATATCGATATTATTACCTGCGGTGCAACTCACGGTTATTTACCGTTGATGAAAATGTATCCCCAGGCGGTATGGGCACAAATTCAGGTTGCTTGCGAACATTACGAACAAAATTTTGGTCGCCCTCCCAAAGGCATTTGGCTACCAGAGTGTGCTTACTATGAAGGATTGGAGCGGATGCTAGCAGATGCTAGTTTGCGCTATTTTCTCACTGACGGACATGGCATTCTTTATGCTCGTCCCCGCCCTAGATTTGGTACCTATGCTCCGATTTTCACCGAAACTGGAGTTGCAGCTTTTGGGCGAGACCATGAATCTTCCCAACAGGTGTGGTCTTCTGAAGTCGGCTATCCCGGCGCACCGGAATATCGGGAATTTTACAAGGATTTGGGCTGGGAAGCAGAATATGAATATATCAAGCCCTATATCATGCCCAATGGTCAAAGGAAAAATACGGGCATTAAGTACCACAAAATCACCGGTCGTGGTTTAGGCTTATCAGATAAGGCATTATACGACCCCTACTGGGCGCGGGAAAAAGCGGCAGAGCATGCTTCGAATTTTATGTTTAACCGCGAGCGTCAAGTGGAACACCTACATGGTATAATGGGTCGCCAGCCAATTATTGTTTCTCCCTACGATGCGGAGTTATTTGGTCATTGGTGGTATGAAGGGCCTTGGTTTATTGATTATCTTTTCCGGAAGTCCTGGTTTGACCAAGGAACTTACCAAATGACACATTTTTCAGACTACATGCGTGCTAATCCTACGCAACAGGTCTGTCGTCCTTCCCAATCTAGTTGGGGTTACAAAGGATTTCACGAGTATTGGTTAAATGAAACTAATACTTGGATCTATCCGCATTTACATAAAACAGCCGAGCGGATGATCGAGTTATCAAAAAGAGAGCCAGAGGACGAACTGGAGTGGAGAGCACTCAATCAAGCCGCAAGGGAATTACTGTTGGCTCAATCTTCTGACTGGGCATTTATTATGCGTACTGGAACGATGGTTCCTTATGCTGTCAGGAGAACTCGCTCCCATATTATGCGATTTAATAAGCTTTACGAAGATATTAAAATCGGCAAAATTGATAGTGGTTGGTTAGAGAAGGTTGAATATATGGATAATATATTCCCCAAAATCAACTACCGCACTTATCGACCGTTATAAATTAAATGGGGCGTTCTTGGGAAAATTCAAGATATCATCATCCCCCAATTGAATAAATTATCCCGCTTGAGCTTCTTGACGGTTTACTGTTGAGGTTTTACCGTCAAAAGCTACGATGGGATTCTTTATCTTATAATTTTCTACTAATACAATAATATTTCTGATAACGTACATACTATTCTCAAAAATAGGAATAATTTGCACTCACAACATACGTACGCAACAAGATATTTGAAGCGAGTGCAAAATTTCTAACCTAGGTATCTATTTTCAAGTTGGTTGTGCTTGGTTGTTTTTAGTTAGAAACATTGCTACTTGCGTAAGCATCCATTCTATAAGCAGGAATGCGATCGCTGTAATTTGTTTCTTTACCAGTTACAGATTTAGCCAAAACATCAAAAGATTCAGAATCCCAATTACGTTCGTGAATAGGTTTTCTTTGTTCGCCTCTGAAATAAGCTTGGCTACCGATTACAGCAGCAGCAACCCAAGCAGTTACAAATAGTCCGATCAAAATTGCAAACATCATAGTTTTTACCTCTTTTTTATCTTTTGTTTCTATTTGTAAACTAATATAACAAAAATACAAAATAAAGAGTAAGGTGTGCATGCCGGATATAAGGGTAGGGTATACCGTACTACAAATACAAATAGTGAAACAGATCAAAAATTAGGGCGCATGGTGATGCGCCCCTACAGGTAACCGATAATAGTGAAAATTATTTTTTTAATTCCTGAAAGTACCCCATGTTGAGGTATGAAGAGATTGCGAGTCAGTGAGGTACAGATTAAAAGCTGAAATTCAGTGGTAAAAGTTATTCTACTCCTGTCTTCTGACTCCTGTCTTCTGACTCCTGAATTCTGCTATTAATTTTTAACTTTTTCGAATCGGTTCAATTCTTTTCTTACCGGAGCCAAAACAATCAACGTGTCAAATTGTTCTTGTTCGGCAGTTGTAGAACTGCTAGAACTGATACTATAAATAGAACCAATACCTTGTTTGAACATTTGGAAATATGGACTGTTAAATTCTGCTGGTACAAAACCATAAACCCACGATAGAAGAGATCCCATATTCACATAAAAATATCCGGCATTGGGATGGGGAAAAGAATTAGTTGCTGTTTTGAAATTGTAAGCAGAAGGTAATGACACATAAGGCTGCGGTACTAAGTCTGCAATTGCTCCTTTACCAGTAGTAATCATTACGGTGTCATCATCTAACCAACTATAAGCAAGCAAACTATAAGCTGAAGGATCTGTCGGCGATTGCGATTCCCAACTAGTAACTGAGTTACCTTTGATAGTGCTTTTGCTAACTGTAACTTCGTTTTTAGAGACGGTTTGAATAAATTTATTTAGTTTATCCAAAGTGTTAGATACTGCTTGTCGGTTACTGGTTTGCAAACCTAAACCTATGCCCAAGTTAAGATTGGGACTTGCAGATGATAAATTAGGATTTACAGATGATAAAAAGCCACCTTTAGTAGGATAAAAGAAAAAAGCATATTCTCCATCCATCCAGTTAATAATATCTTTCTCAAAATCTAAGCCGGTGTTGCTACGGAAAAATTTACGAAACTCTTCCAAACTATCAGCAGTTGTGGGTTGAGTTGTAAGTAACCGAGATATAATTTGCCATGTTTGATTGATGTCTTTACCAGTGAATGCAGAGTATGTCGCAGCAGGTATAAAAGACAGAATCTTTTCTTCTGGAATGTTTGCTAGTTTGACTTGGGAAGCGGTGAGAGGCTTTTTGCGATGAGCAACAACTTGGAAACGTAATCCCTCAGACTGTATGGTGATAAAGCTATTAGTACTGTTATATGGTTTGATTTGTTCTCTAATCTGCTTGATATTTGTATTCAACAACTCCATACTTTCAGGAGGAAAAGATAAACGGGGATCCTTGATAAAATTTTCCAGTAAATTCACATATTCCATCGGATTTTGATACATCCCAAACATTGCTTTATTCGCCAAGGGATGACTCATTGCTGGCTGAAAATTGGGATTATCAAATAAATTGTCTGTATTACCTTGGGAAACAGAACTATCGATCAACTGTTTAATTGGCTGAATTGAAGTTGCAACTGTAACATAGCCAGGAACAATTGCGATCGCTAAAGTCTGTCTTTGTCTGTTAATTTTTGGCTTTTTCTTCAAAGGTGTCATTGAAGAACGTGCTTGCAAAAACTTTAATGTTGTTTGCTGAGTGAATGATGAGTTCCCTTGCGAAGTATCTATTTCTAAAATTTTGATACCTTTATACTCTTGCTCCTTGATATTTTTAGCATTTGCCTTAAATTTTTCTAAAAGACCTTGCAAAGCTTGCTCATCTTTTACAGCAGCTAAGGTTAGAAAGCTGGAATCTATACTGGAGAGTTTATTCGCTGTTTTGGGTAGAAATGCAAATACAACATGATCTCCAATCCAAGGTTGCAAATAGGAAGCATAATTTGTGTATTCCCTTGGGAGAAATAGGAGGGATGTTGAGATTGCTTGTCCCAATAGCCGAAATAACTGAAAACGCCCCATATCTTCCCAATCAGGTGATGAGGTATTAACATAGCCAAATAATGCTGTATCTGCGGGCAATATTTTTGCCGCATTAGCAGCAGTAAATGGAGATGACTGTTTACTTTTAAGGTTAAGGATAGCTGTATTAGTTAAACTGTCTGAAGAATTTTTGGGATTTGCTTGTACTAAAATATTTTTTTGCTTTAAATTTTGCTTTAAAGATAAAGATTTATCAGTTGTTTTTAATATTGATTTCCCAATAAGGTTTTGTGTGACATTTGTCGGATACTTGAAATTTGATTTACTGCTTTGATTGTTAGTCGAATATTCTGAATATGCTGGAGTAGAAAACAATAGCAAGCCAATCATTGCTGTTGTTCCTTTTTTTACAAGTGATTTCATCTCCGATTTATTCCCAATAACTTATTTTTTTGTAACGTAATAAAGCATAAACGGATTTGGTATTATTGCGGTTATTTTCTATGAAATCAAGGTAAAGAAAAAATAATATTTCCAAAATTAATAAAATGTAATCAAAACATAGGCAAACAATTACTTGGTAATGAATGACACAGTTTATTTAAAGTCAACAGCGTTATTGATTGCGATCGCTAGCTCTGAAAATTATTGCCGTGTTTAATTATTAGATTCATTATTTGGTTTTTTTTATTACTGTTTTTCTATTCTTTTAGGAAAACGTAGTGTAATGAAAATCCCCGATTCCTATTGGTGGTGATCGGGGATTTTCGTCAACTAATTGACATTCTGCGTGAAAAGTTCAATATTTCTATTTGTTGATGATTGAAGTCTCAAATTTTACCAGTTAATTATCGAACTAGTACCTATTTGAGAAAAGGTTTTAAACTGTCAGCTAAAGCTTTAACGTGGGGTTCCAAAATAAAGGTATAGTGATTGCCCGGAACATCAACAATCTTAATATCCTGTGCTGCCATTACAGAGAATAATTCAACCCAAACTAAAGTTGGATCGGGAGCCATAATATGTTTTTCCCTAGCACGGAAGACAGTAACTTTTCCTGGGTATGGTTGACGCACGTAAGAGTAAGTTGCTTTAAGAGTTCCTACCAAAACATCAAGAATTCGACGATTTTGCTGACGTTCTACCCCTGGAGGAAATATCTTGAGTTCCCTTGCTTTCTCAATAATGTAATCGATTTGTTCTTCCACACCCAAATGTTTAATCTCATCTGGAGAAACCAAATTATCTTTACCAAACATTCCACCAAATACCCGTGATAGTACTCCTACCAGGTAAGGATTATCAATTTTCTTTTGTTTATCCAAAATAACTGGCATGTAGGAATCTAATATTGCTAGTAGGGAAACCTCATGTCCTTGTTTTTGTAGTTGTTGGGCTACTTCAAATGCTACTACCCCACCAAATGACCAACCACCAATTTGATAAGGTCCATTAGGTTTCATTTTTTGAATAGCTTGGACGTATAAGCTTGCCATATCCTCAACTTTTGTCAAGGGTTCTTCTTCACCGTTAAAACCTTGGGCTTGTAAGCCATAAAACGGTTGGTCGTCGCCTAAATAACGCGCCAAGTTGAAATAGCACAGAACATGACCACCTGCAGGGTGGACACAGAAAAATGGTTCCTTATTACCTTTTGTTTGAATCGGAACTAAAGGAGAATTATCAAAACTATCAGAACTTAAATGGAGAATATTACTCAGTTCTGTAATTGTTGGATTGGTTAAAACTGCTGCTAGGGGTAAGTCTTTTGCAAATTGTTTTCTAATTTCAGCCATCAAATAGATTGCACTAAGGGAAGTACCACCTAGTTCAAAGAAGTTATCGAAAACACCTATGGGTTGAATATCGAGAATCTGCGACCAAATCTTTGCCAGACCTTTCTCTGTATCATTACGTGGTGCAATAAAATTATTTTGCTGGTTAAAGCTGATAACTGTTGGTTTGGGTAATTCCCGACGATTTACTTTTCCACTTGGTGTTAGCGGTAAGGCTTCCAGAGTGACAAAAGCTGCAGGTACCATGTAATCTGGCAAATTTTGCTTGAGGAATTCCCTCAAGGTATGGGGTGTTGGTTCTTCCTGAGCTACAGTAATATAAGCTACTAGCTGTTTCTCACCCTGTTTATCACTGCGAGCAATTACAACAGCTTCGCGGACTTGTGGATGAGCAGATAAAGCGTTTTCAATTTCGCCTAATTCAATTCGAAAACCGCGAATTTTAACTTGGTAATCTGCTCGACCAATATATTCAATATTTCCATCAGCTAAATAACGACCTAAATCTCCAGTCTTATATAGATTGGGGACTGGGGTTAAGAGATCGGGAGGTACGATCTGTTTTGACTTATAAAAAGGATCGGGAATAAATCTTTGTGCTGTTAATTCAGGACGGTTTAGATAACCTCGTCCAACTCCAAACCCACCAATATAAATTTCCCCTGTGACCCCGGTTGGTACCGGTTGCATTTGGGAATCAAGAATATAAATCTGCGTGTTAGCAATTGGACGACCAATGGGTATAGATGTGAATTGATTATTGTTTTGACGTTGACATTGCCAAAATGTAACATCAATTGCTGCTTCCGTTGGACCGTAGAGATTATGCAGATCGCATTCTAAAAGTTGGAAAAATCTTACTTGTAAATCCAATGGTAAAGCTTCACCACTACAAATTACCCGTTTGAGAGACTTACATTTTTCCAAGCCAGTTGTCTCCAAAAAGACTTGCAACATAGAAGGAACAAAATGCAAAGTAGTAATTTTAGTTGCGATTATCAGATCCCTAAGGTAATTACTATCTCTGTGACCTCCCGGTTTAGCAACTATTAACTCCGCTCCATTTAATAAAGTCCAGAAGAATTCCCAGACGGAGACATCAAAACTGAAGGGAGTTTTTTGTAATACTCTATCCGTTGAATCGATTTGATACGCTTCTTGCATCCACAGCAGACGATTGCAGATACCTCGATGGGTATTCATTGCACCCTTGGGTTTACCTGTGGAACCAGAGGTATAGATTACATAAGCAATATTTTCTGGGTTAATATCGTTGATTGGGTTACTTGTTTCTTGGGTACTAATTTTTTCTTCCCACTCACTATCCAAACAGACTATTTCTGAAGTGATGGATAATTCTTGGGTATGAGTAGCTTTGGGTAGTTGTTCTAGAAGTTTTTCTTGGGTTAATAAGACCGAGACTTGAGAGTCTTCCAAGATATCAGCTAAACGTTGTGAAGGATACTCAGGATCTAGAGGAACATAAGCACCACCAGCTTTGAGGATACCTAAAAGTCCTATCACCATTTCAAGAGAACGTTCTATACAAATACCTACTAAAACTTCTGCTTTAACTCCCAGAGTTTGTAAGTAATGTGCTAATTGGTTTGCTTTGTTATTAAGCTCTCGGTAAGTTAGTGTTTCTGCTCCAAAAGTAACTGCATTGGCGTTGGGAGTGCGTTCAACTTGAGACTCAAATAACTGATGCAAACAACGAGACAGATCGTAATTTTTTTCTGTATTGTTCCAATCTATAAGTAATTTGTTTCGCTCTTGTTTTGTAAGTATTTCTAATTGAGCAATTGATTGTTGTGGAGTTTCAATAATTGATTCGAGTAGAACCTGCAAATGTTCTATTGTGCGATGGATCCAATCTTCCTCGAAGAGTTCACTGTTGTAATAAATAGAAGCAAGTAAATTTTCTTTGGATTCAAGAATAGATAAACTTAAATCAAACTCTGTACTCTGTTGAGTTAACTTGAAAGGCTCAAATTCACTATTATTACGATCAAATACCTGGGAAATGTTTTCTAGCTTTGCTAGATTGTAATACTCAAACCCTACCTGACAAATGGGTGGATGGCTTGATTGAGAATTAAGTTGTAAATCTTTGAGCAGTTGAGAAAAAGGATAATTACACCTGGGTTTGGCTAGTTCAACTTCTGTTTTAACTTGCTGAAGATATTCTAAAAAGCTCAAATTATTAGAAATATTATTTCTAAGTACAGTTATGTTCGCTAAATTCCCAACTAATTTATCATACTTAAATTCATTTCTTAAAGCTGAAAGTAAACCGATTAAAATATCTTCTGTATGAGTGTAACGATGAACTAGTAACCCAAAAGCTGCCAAAAAGAATGTAGAAAGATCGACTTTTTGTATTTCAGTAAACTTCTTAATTTTAAAAACTAATTTTGAAGGAATAGTAAATTGAATTGACGCACCTTGATAACTTCTGACAGGAGGACGCGAGTGTGTGCTAGGTAAATTTATTACTGGTAACTCACCTGCAAGTTTATTTTGCCACCATTTTCTTAATTTTACCCCTGTGTCACTTTTCAGTAAGGTGTTTTCTTCTTTTACATAATCTTTATAGGTAATAGGACTTTTTTCTAAATGGATAGTTGTATCTGGGTTAGGTATTTGACATTTATATAAACTCAATAGCTCATCGACAAGCTTTAATACACTCCAGCGATCGCTTGCGATTTTATGTATAGAAAATAAAACTATATGATTTTTAGCATTAAGACTAAAAACCCCAACTCTTAATATTAACCCTTCAGCTAAATTGAATGGGGTTTGAGAAAAATTCGAGATTTTATGATGTAGTTCTTCTTCACACCAGCCAGAAGCATCAAATAATTCTAAAATATCTTCTGATTTAAATGTGATTTGATGATTTATTTTTTGAGTTACTTTCGTAACATCCTCTAAATATATACTATTGAGCAATGAGTGACGATGTATGAGTTGTTGTAGTGCTTGTGATAAATATCGTTCATCTACTTTATCGCGCCAATAAAAAGCAAAATTAAATTTATCTACACAACTGTCATTTTCTAACTTATATAGAAACCAAGCATTTTGCTGTACTTGTGAAAGATTAAATTCAGTTTTTTGTTCCGTGGAAGAAAGTGAAATTCTATTAGTAGTTTGCATGAGTTTGTGTGACTTGTAAAACCAGCATATTCTGAGTATGAAGCGATTGCGTCAGAGAAAAACCAGACACAAAATAATACGAAATCCGGTTTACTTGACCCCGTTAAGAATAAATCTGGTAACTGTGGAGAAAAATCTTAACAATCATATAAAGGATTTCAAAATCGGATTTAGTATCAGAAAAATGAAACATAAAAGCTAACTTTAATCTCCTCCCGCTTCCACAAGCTTACCAATGTTGAAATCTATTCTGGTCCAACCCTTAAGTTTTAATAAATTCTGTAAAAGTAACAAAGGAATTTGCCAGTGGTGCACCATCAAAAATGGCAATGGATCGTTGAGTTGATAAATTGCATCAGTTCCTCGCCAAATATTAACTAGCCAATTTCTTAATTGTGTTAAGGAACGAATGCTAGTTAATCGCCAAATTTCGTGATACAACCAATATGTGGGTTTACTATTAATTAAAGGCTCGATAGGTTCTACTTGAGGTTGTTGACCTATATAAGCATTTGCGACTTCAGGATGATTATAAAAAGTGGTAATTGCTGAATGAGTTCTGGGATTACATTCAATGGCATAAACTTCGCCATCTTCTGCTTCAATAAAATCAAAAGATAATTGTCCGGTAACCCCTAATTCTCCCAAGAAATGAGTTATCCATTCACGAATTTTACTATGTTTGATGTTTTCATAGTTCACCTGAAATGCTGAAGATTCACAACAACAGTGCAACCTTACTTCACCATCACGCACTGTACTGTGGGTACAGTATTCTTTACCTGGAATAAATTCTTGCATTATCCAAGGCTTTTGAGGACTAATTGGTAAGCTTCTAACAAATGCTTCCGTTTGTTGCGGTGTATCGCAGGGAAGTTTGGTTAGATCTAAACGCCGGACAGAGTCATAAGGAATGCTTTTAAGGATATATTTACGAGTTTCACCACTGAAGTCAAAGTTAAGAACTTGTTCCGGAGCGGTAATTTTAAAAGATTTTGGTATGGATAAGCCCATACTACCTGCTCTTTGGCTAAAAGCAAATTTATCATCGAGCATTTCTGTTACTTCTACATCCAAGTGAAATACTTGACAATACTCAGAGATAACTGGCTTTGCTAGAGAATCATAGTAACTTGCAACTGGGCTAGTTACAGGGATATAAACATCTATATTTTCTTCTTTTATGATGTCAATTAAATTCTGAATGTAGGCTTGAGGGTTCTTTTGAGGAAAATCTGTAGTATAAAACTTATCTACAGCATTAGAGAAGCGGTGACCGGACAACCAGTATTTGTGTGTCTCTATTAACACTACTCTATGACCTGCAGCGTGGAAAGAGCGGGCTAGTTGCAAAGCCTTGGTCATTTTTCCGCCGCTAATCAAAATATTCTTTGGTTCTACGGCTTCGGAATCTATATTTTTACTTTTTATACCGAATCTTTGCAAAACTAAAGAGAATGTAACAATTAGAGCATTAAAGGGGAGCGCAAGCAGAAGAAGTCCCAAAGTAGCAATATTTTTCAGGATAACCTTTAAGTTTGCCTTCAAAGACATAGATGTTATTTTTTTATCAAAATCAGAGGAAAAAACAGATTGTGCCATAGGAGTGCAAAGGAAGGAGCGCAAAAGACTTCAGAAGTCGGGGGTGAGCAGACTAAGCAAGTCTCTTAGTCACAGTGCAAAGGTACAAGAAAAACCCATAAAAATGTGAGTTTTTTCGTGAACTGAGTCGCTTTTTGAGAGCAAAATACAGTACAAAACATAAATGGATTGAGAAGTTTGTGTGGGCAGATTTATTACCCATCACCTGAGAAAAAGCTAAATATGACAGAACCTAATTTTCTCAATCATTATCTGCAATAAAAGATTCGCGGAATAGGATTAGAGCCTGATTGACATCTCTACAAAGCTTTGATTAAAGCTTGAAGCTTAACCCTAACCCGCGAAATAAAACCAGCTAAATTAGCTAATTCGACGAATGATAGTTAGACCATCACGTAGTGGTAACAAAACCTGCTCTACGCGGGTGTCAGCAGCAACAAATTCATTGAATTTAGCAATTGCTTCTCCATTGGGAGTTTGTCGATCTGCTTCTAAATAAACCTGTCCTTGGAGTAGAGTATTATCCACACAGATAAATCCAGAAGGAGTCAATAAATTTTTCTCCAACAAAGTTTGGAAGTACTGTATGTACTCTTTCTTATCGGCATCAATAAACACAAAATCAAAGAATTCTCCTGCTGCAGCTAATTTATCGAGAGTTTCTAAGGCTGAGCCTACTTCTACTCGAATTTTGCTACCATCAGTTGATTTTGCAAATTCTGCTTGCGCAAATTCTGCTGTATAGCGGTCAACTTCACAAGCGACTAATTCCCCATCTGCAGGTAAAGCTTCCGCCATCGCTAGCGCTGAATAACCGGTAAACATCCCGATTTCCAGAATTCTTTTGGCTTTAGTCATGTGAACAAACATTTTTAGAGTTTGTCCCTCTACATGACCGGAAAGCATTTCTTGCTCTAAATGACGGACAGTAGTTCCATCTTGAAAACGTTGATTCCATCCTTCCCGTGCAGTTTTAGTTGCAAGGGCTGTTAAAGCAGGTGACTCACTTGTAGTACATCCTTCCAGATAAGGATCTAAACCCGCAGCTAACTGCCAAGCCTGTTCGAGATTCTGTTGAAATTCCGCAGGTAGATCTGTTTGTTCCTTAGCTGCTTTTACTAAACTTGCTAGTTGTTGAGCTAGAATTCCTACAGGTGTAACTGGTCTAGGGGCTGATGTTTGTAAAGTATTAGTCATGAATTTTCGCTTCCAACTAACTCAGGTTCTGCTTGATAGTTCATTGGATAAACATCTACACCCTCACCTGCACGAGGATAGTTTTTACAGATTTCTTTATGCGCAGCAACAGCATCAGCTAATTCTTCCCGAGTAAAGTCATTAACAAAGAAACAGGTTCCAATAGGCTTGGGTACCGCAGCTCTTTGCTTACCATCTCTAGTAAGAGAAATAGATTCGGTCGCGCGCCACAACAATTCTTCATCTAACAAAGGATGGTCCAGGGAAAGACCAATACGACTCATTAACCCAAGAATACGGTCCCGTTGTTCTGGGCTAATATAACCTCTCTTTTGGGCAATAGTTGCAGATAAGGCCATATCAATGTTAACTGCGTGACCGTGATAAATCGGTACCCGGGGGGCTAATTCTAGGGTTGGACTCCAAGTATGACCGTAAGCAATTACCCTATCCAAGTCTAATTCATGTAGATTTGGAACTTCCAATTCCAACATGGTTTTGATTGCTTCATATGTAACCTTCTGTGCAACCTCTTTAATTTCAGGAGTCGCATCGATGTTACCAAAATGGGTACGAAGTAATTCTTTCCCATGCTCTTCCAATAAGTTAAAGACTTCTTCGTTGGCTACTACAGCTATCTTGACTAGCTCAGCCATACCGTTACGGACTTGTTCAGTTGGCAAAGTTCCTAAAAACGAGAAGTCAAGAAATACTTTCTTGGAAGCATGATAAGCACCAAGACGATTTTTTAACTTCTTATGATTGACTGCAACCTTGATTGCGACGCTAGCATCAATTAAACCAATCAGCGTAGTTGGAATGCGAATATAGTTACTACGACGACGGTAAGCAGAACAAGCAAAACCTGTTACGTCCGTAACTAGCCCACCTCCGACTACTAATACGGGCTCCTTACGAACCAACTTGAAATCAACAAAAGCATCAACAATTTTAGAGAAAGTCTCGATACTCTTATTAGGTTCTGTAATCGTAACGGGAAAAACAGTGAGGTCAAGATTGTAATGTTGGAAGTATTCCTTAATCTGACTACCGTAGAACTTATTAACGTTAGCATCAATAACAGCTAAACAACGTCCAAATTCCTTATATGTCTCTGCAAGTTCTGGATTTTTGATGTCAAATACCCCATTGACATATATCAGGCTAAATTCTATTTTTTCGTAACCTTCCACATGAAAAGCTGTATCAGTAGCCTCAAACTTTGACTGAACAATACTCATTATTGTTGACCTTTTAGATGACAGAAAATTATGATGACTGGTTTGATGTTGTTTTACTTGCAACTAATTGCAACGAAAACATAAACTAACGAAGCTTTTCTCGATAACAGGTGAAACTTTGTCAGTAATTTGTACCTAAATCTACCCCTTACTTTGATAAAGAAATAAGAGGTCAATATCCTAAATATTTCATTTCCAGTGAAGAGGTTTGCATAATAAAAATGCATGCTCTAATCTTTAAGCACATCTATCTCCATTTGCCAAATACATTCATGTAAAGCCTGCATAGAATCCTAAGATTTCTGAAATTTTGTAGGATAATTCCATACCCTCATTCCTATTTACAAAACCCTGTTTTGTGCCGCTTTGCTTGCGAACGACAAGGAGTGATATGAACTGGAGATTGAATTGCCGACTAGTAGGAGCGGCTAACTTAACCACTCAGAAACCTGAGAAAAGTTTACAATTCTAAACATATCATCCTTTGAGGATTATTGCACAAAGATTAACGGCAATATTTTGAAAGTTATATCCTACTTGCTCTTGAATCTTTACCATAAGGCTTAGAGAAAATTCACCTTTCGGTATACCTATTCCTACATAATTGTATTTTGAATGAAATTATTGCTCATATGTAAACTTATGATACTAAAAGACTGGTCAAAATTCAGAATTAAAATTTGAATATTTTAAAATTATTGTGCGATTGCTTTGTCGATTAACCTAGTGGTCTGTCCCATTAAATATGACAGGTTGGTTTGTCGTCAAAATCCTCGTAGAGACGTTGCATGCAACGTCTCTACACTCCTCAAAATTAATGGGACAAAGCACTAGATTGGGACTCAAATAAATTGAAAATGTTCAAAATCTCAAGGATTCAAAATCTTAAAGAATAGAAAACTCAGAGCCAAACTCCTACTCTAATTAGAGCCCTGTCTATATTGTTAACACATCACGCGAACGATAAAGTATCTACCCATTAGCAAATTTTCATTGATTGTTGTAATCTAATTTAAGAAATAGCACGTAGAACCTGGATCAAAAAATAACCCCAACAACTTTTATGCTAAATAAAGCAGTAAAGTAAGTTGAGGGAATGATTATGTTTTGTCAAACAAATAAATAAGTTATCGACAAATGGAGTAATTTAGTAACATTTTCGAGTGAAGTGAATTATTTACAGAACTCGTAAACAGCTAACAAACCATGAGCTGCACCTAAACCCTGTTGTAAATTCCATTCCAAATCTCTTAATAAGTAAGCGAGTTGGGGTTCTACTAAATTAGCTCTTGGATCGTCAAACTGAAGAAACTGAGTTTGATGTACGAGACGACGAATAATCCGGTTTGAGTTAAGGACAAGAGGTGGATTCTGGATTTGTGGTTCTGCTTGGAGTTTTTCGATATTGCGCCATTCACTTAATGCTTCCATACAGCCATAGACAATAGAATTCCAAGCTGTTTGTAAATTTTGAAAAAAGCGATTTAAATGGGTATACTGAGGATGAGGTTCATATTTAAAAATTAGTTGATTTAAGTCAGTACGGCAATTAGGTTCATACAATGAGTTGATTGCAGCCCTTAGAGACGGAGCTTTTGAATTATATTCCCGAGTATCAGTGTGACGACCAACGAAAATGGAGCGATCGCATAATGCGTATCTTCGAATTTTAACGGATTTATCCTCAGCGATTTTACTAATTAATTTTTCTAATTCTTCCCCTCCCCAATAACGGATCGGAAAAACTTCTACTTGTGCGCTAGCTCGGGTTTCGGGTGGATAGATATAGGACATGGAATAATTACGCATCTGGACTCCATCAGATCCCGAGTCACTCCAATAACAAGGCCATTCGTAGGAATACTTGCCTAACAAATCTGCTACAAAAATTGCCCGTTCCCCCATGTGTTGACAAATTCCCTCGATGAGATTGGATAGGGAAGCATCATTGAGGTGAGACAAAGAGCCGTAGGAAGAAATGTAAACATCATAGGGTGCTTCCTGGGAAGTCACAGGTAATCCATCATTGAGGTCGGCGACAACAAACTCGGCTTGTGAACTTTTGTTATACAGCGCCTTTGCTTTCGCAATCATCGCAGGACTGATATCTACACCTTTATAGGAAGCAATATTCGGATAATCTAATACCTTGTTAGAAATTACATCCAAAGTTGTTGAAGTCTGCGGTAATGTCGTTAAAATATTTAAGCCTTCTCCTGCTCCACAGCCCAAGTCCATTACCCGAATTCCTTGGCTCGAGCTTTTTTTGTATTCGTACAGTTCTTGAATAAATGGGCTGAGAACGCAACGAGTATATTTATCTTCCCAATTTCGTCTCACGTAGTCTTGTTTGCCGAATTGATAAGAGTTACGGCGATCGTAGGCTCCTACCGCTACAGCTTTTGCATAGTTGCTCAAAATGCTCTCTTGATCGATTTTCATAATTCAAGGAGTATTTTTGATGTGGTTTGTAGAATTTATGACACAACCAATTTAAATGATTTTTTGCAAATTTCAAAATTTAAATTTCAAAGGCTAGAACTTTAGCTTGTCTAATTTCAGTTCTTAAATCTTGAAATCTTAACAACTGATACTTTTAACAATTTAGAATTATCATAAAAATTTAGGTATAACTCTAAATTCTTATTTATGAAATACAGTAATATTCATTGATTAACTAGGAATAATCAAGATTTTTCTGAATAATCTTTTTTATTTTATGTAGGCAATCTAATAATTATATAACTTATAAAAATATTTGAAATCATTCGAAATGAATAATTTTAGAAGAATTGATCAGAAAAAATTACGCTGAAATTTTTTGAGGGTTTAAAGAATTTAATGACTTAAATAATTTGCTGATGTTTAAAAACTGTAAACAAAAACAGTAAGTAACAGCTGTAAGATTATTTTTGATTGATGAGGGTAAATAATTTACAGAAAGTAAAGTAAGATAAAAAATAAAAAAACAGACAGACTTTTTGTCTGCCCGAAAATGATATATTAAAAATAATTCTGCTTGCTAGAAATTCATTTCTGCAGCTTGAACCTTCTCAACTTGTTTCTTCTTGAGGACTAGCATGATTTGAGCCATCATTACCAAGCAAATAAATGCTACTAATCCGATAATTCTATTACTGCTTTGCAATACAATTTCTGCATCCATTTGACCAAATCCACCCATGTTGGGATCATTGGTCAAAGGCTCACCTGCAGCAACTTCTTGACCTTCAGAAACAATTAATTCTGGACCAGCAGGAATTGTATCAAATACAACTTCTCCAGACTTGGTCTGGATATTTACTGTATATTTGACGCTGCCGTACTCATCTTCTTCTTTCGCAATCTGACTAATGGTACCAGCAGCAGAAGCAGTGTAAACAGTGTTATTGCTTTTCTCTCCGGTAGGGTAAACCTGTCCGCGTCCGCGATTACCACCTACGTGAACTGAATACTTACCAAATTGAATGTTTTTATCTGTAGCGGGATTAGGAGAAAGAACAGGGAAAACAATTTCCTGATATTGTTCGCCTGGTAAAGGTCCAACAATAACAACATTTTGCTTGTCTTCGCTGTAAGGCTGGTAGTACAATCCCCCAATCTCTTCCTTCATTTTTTCTGGAATACGATCCTCGGGAGCGATTTTAAAGCCTTCTGGTAGCATTAACACAGCACCAACGTTCAAACCAACTTTTGAACCATCAGCACCTACTTGTTGAATGCTAGTGTCATAGGGAACTTTTACTACTGCTTTAAATACACTGTCAGGTAGTACCGCCTGAGGTACTTCAACTTGTGTGGGCTTTTGTGCTAAATGACAGTTAGCGCAAACAATTCTTCCAGTAGGTTCCCGGGGAGTTTCTGGATAGGTTTGTTGCGCCCAAAAAGGATAAGCAACGGCTGCTTGCGGTGATGCGAAATCGCTAGTGAAGAAAATTGCCACTGTAGCGATCGCAACTAATAATGTTTTAGCGAACCAAGACGCGCTGCGAGTTAATCTCGCGGTTTTACAGACGTTTCTCATCTCTATAAGGACAATGATTCTCTATTTCCGATCGAGTTAAAACAATAAATACCTTGGTTTTCAGACTTCGAGTTTAGCTCCAAGTTGAAACCTAATTTCCGATCTCCCATTCTTAAGCCCACCAAGGCTCTTCACCGGTACGGAAATCGGTTTCCGTCCAAGGACTTAAAACAATACTTTCGTCTTCAACTTTGGCATGGGCGAGTGCCAAAGAACGAGGTGCAGGACCTCTAACGACTTTACCTGTGGCATCATACTGGGAACCGTGACAAGGACATTTGAACTTGTTCTCAGCAACATTCCAAGGTACAACACAACCTAAGTGAGTGCAAATAGCATTGATTCCATAATCGGTAATTGCTTCTTTGCTTTCCACCACAATATAGGTTGGATCTCCTTTGAGTCCCTGAACTAAAGTGCGATCGCCCACATTATGGCTTTCCAGAAACTCGCTGATTTTAATGTTATTTCCCAGCGCGTCTTTAGCGGTTGTTCCGCCACCACCTCCACCTGTAGCCGGAGGAATAAAGTACTTAACAACAGGATACAATGCTCCTAGAGCTACCCCGGTGACAGTACCAAAGGTGAGAAGATTCATGAACTGACGACGCCCCATATCGGGCACATCTACTGATTCCGAAAATTGAGCCATAACCTACACGTTCAATCTGTATTTTGTTAACAATTATGACTTGAGTTCTAAATAATTGAGAAACTCTTGTCTAAGCCGAGATAAACAACCCCTCAAATACGCCAGAATTAACTTTTCCAAGATATTCCTAGCATTTTTGTTAGCATTACATTTCTTTATACTCTTATCATACTTGAGTTATGGAACTTAACATCATAACTAAAAATTAAAATATAATTGGGGGAAGTTATGACAGGAAAGGAATTACGCGAGCTACTGATTGATAAGTGGGGATACTCATATGATGTTCAGTTGCGGCGCACTCAAGGGAAAATATTTGTTCAGGTAATGTGGAAGTATCTGGAGCAGGCTTCTTTCCCTTTAAGCGAATCTGAATACGAAGAGCACCTGGATAGTGTAGCTGATTATTTAAATAGTTTGGGTAGTAGCATTCAGGTTCAGAATTTTATTCAAGAGACACGAGAACGTCCTCGATTGGGTAAGGCTGTAAGTATACCACTAGATTTAGGAGAACGTGCTGCTGAGTGGCTTTTGTGAATAAAACTATCGGCGTTCAAATCAATGGGTAATGGGTAATGGGTAATGGGTAATGAGAGTATCTTCCTATTGTTTTGATGACGCTTGGCAACTGAACACTTTATTGATTTAAATTATTAATATCTTAAATTTTCCTCGGTAATTGATTGATAAGCTTCTAGCATATTCTGACCAGTTAAAAGGCGACACTTTTAGATGCGTAGTTCTCAGCGCTAGCCACTAACATCACTCATTACTCCTAACCTATTACCCCTTACTCATTACCCATTACTCATTACTTACTCATTACTTACTTACTCATTACTTACTCATTACTTACTCATTACTTACTCATTACTTACTCATTACCCATTACTCATTACTCATTACCCATTACTCATTACCCATTACTCATTACTCATTACTCATTACTTACTTATTACTCATTATTTATTACTTCTTACTTCCCAAACTAGCCGCTAAAGCGATCGCCTGGGGTAAAATTCTGTGTTCTTCAACCTGAATTCTGGCATGCAGTTTTTCCGAACTATCACCTGAAAGTACAGGAACTGCAGCTTGCATTAAAATTGGTCCACTATCCATCTCTAATGCCACTAAATGGACAGTGCAACCGGTAATTTTAACCCCTGACTTCAAAGCTTGTTCGACAGCTTTAAGACCTTTAAAACTTGGTAGTAAACTGGGATGAATATTAATTATTTGGCTGGGAAAAGCTTCAATTAATACTGGCGTAACTAAACGCATCCAACCAGCCATAATTACCCATTCCACATCCCATTGGCGTAGTTGTTGCACAATTTTAGTGTCAAAATCTTCACGACTTTTATAGTTGCGATGATTTATTAACACCGTAGGTACAGAATATTTTTCTGCCCTGGTTGCAACATAAGCTCCTGGATTGTTGTAAATCAAAATCTGGATTTGGGCGTTTAATTGCTGATTCCGTATTGCTTTGCTAACTGCCTCAAAATTGCTACCGTTACCAGATGCCATAATTCCTAACTTTAAAGTTTGACCAGAAGTGGACAAATTAACATTAGGAGATATTAAGCTGGGGGTAATCGATTGGATACTCATTTCAATTTCTATTTAGGATAGAAGCAAGGGAAAAATAATACGAAACATTCAATAAATACAATGAATTGAGATTATTCTTGACCTTGCTTAGTTAAAAATATTTTTCAGTTTTGGCTCAAATTATTTTTTCGGTTTGTTATTGCCAGAATTATTTTGTGGCTCATTAGTTGTAGGTTGATTTTGAGGTGCCGTAATGGTGTTATTATTGGGGCGTCCGGGGTCAATTACTCTTGTATATTTTGGTAAAATAGTAGAATTAGAAACTTTTTCGAATAATGGTGTCTTGTCAGGAAAAGTTTTTGGTCGAGATTGTCCAGGATTGGATTCATATAATTCTATTTTTAGTTTATCATCGTCCGTAAACTCAAAAATTGTCTGTACTGTTTTATTTTCAGGCAAGGTCACATCTAAATGCATTGGTTTTGGATCGGAATTAATTTTATAGCCAGTTTCATAAACTAAAGGTTTTTGAGAAACCCCCGAGGACATTACAATTAGGAGTTTACCTGCCGGTGTAAAGATAAATTTTAAATTTCCTGATTTTGAATTATCTTGAAGATTTTTGGTTTCCCAAGTACCCAGTAATTTCTGGGCGATGGAATTATTCACAGACTTTTGAGTTGTTTGTAATTCTGTTGGTGATTTTATGGGGCGTGTTTGTGCAAGTGCTTGGGTTGTAGATATTGTCAGCAAACCAATAAATAAGCTATTAATCAGCCCTCGAACAGAGATTTGTCTAATGTGACTGAAAACTGTTTTGTGCATTTGCCTTACTAGCCAGTTAACTAACTAGAATCTTAAGTGCTTCTCAAATGAGTTGATGGGCTCTTAATCACTACAAAGTTTACTGGTAAGGATATTGAAGAATTTTTGATTTTTTGGAATTGGAAGAATTGGGAATAATTCCTTAAATTATTATGAAGTTTATTTTGAGTATTAGATATTAGTTATCAACTATCAGCAGACCAACAGTAAAATAGCTCTGCAACTATATCAAAGTAACTACAGGCTGGGATAAATGACTCCACCAAGGTTTTCTCAAAAACAACTATTAGATAACGATACAGTAAGCGCATGGGTTTTTCTCGCACCAGCATTAGTAATTCTTAGTATTTTTGTGCTGTTTCCCATTTTCTACTTGCTATACCTCAGTTTTACAGGTGGTAGTTTTACTTCTACTGGGACCTACTGGGTAGGTTTAAAAAACTATAGGCGTTTATTTTTCAGTCCTGACTTTTGGCAAGTTATCAGTAATACGGTGTATTTTACCTTTGCTACGGTTATCCCCAGTTTAATTATTCCTTTGGGGTTGGCTGTGTTGCTCAATAAATCTTTGTTGGGGCGTGGACTGCTACGAAGTGCTTATTTCTTACCTTCTATTGTTTCTTTAGTTGCTGCAGGATTGGGTTTTCGATGGTTGTTTCAAACAGACGGTCCGGTTAATTCACTTCTCGAAGCAGTAGGTTTAGAAGCAATTCCTTGGTTAGGCAGTACCTTTTGGGCAATGCCAGTACTGATAGTCTTAAGTATTTGGAAACAACTTGGTTTTAACATGGTTGTTTTTTTGGCTGGTCTGCAAACTATTCCTCCTAGCCGTTATGAAGCTGCTCAACTTGATGGTGCAAATAATTGGCAGCAATTTTGGTATATTACTTTACCTGGATTGCAACCTACTCTAGTATTTGCAATTGTCACAACTGCAATTTTTACTTTACGCAGTTTTGAGCAAGTTTATGTCATTACTGGTGGTGGTCCTTTAAATTCTACAAATTTATTGGTTTATTACATTTATGAGGAAGCTTTTGGCTTGTTTGATTTTGGCTATGCGGCTGCAGCAGCGACAGTTTTATTAGGAGTAACCCTAATTCTTGTTTACCTACAATTAAGAACTTGGAGTGATTGAATCTAAATAATTGAAAAATCACTATTAATATTGCTAATTATGTTACTTAATGCGAACTGGTTATATGTTAGGCTACCCGGACAAAATTAGTATATTTAGCCGTAGGCTAAATATAAATAATTTAAGACTATTAATTATCACAAGTATTAATGTCGTTTTTTGAATATATTTTGACAAAATTATATATATTCTTAACATCATATGAATATATAATTACTTGAGATATTCATAGGTCAAAATATCATCTAGCTTCATAGATTGATGACAATAAAATCAAGATTTAATGTTTTTCTGCGTTGGATCTAATTATCAAAAAGTTATGACTTTAATCAAGGTATTTTGACACATATCATCAATTAAATCCTATATTATTACTAGATAGATTAAAAATCACTGATTTTTGATTTTTTTCTCAAAATTTATCGTTTTTTTTTACCTCTAAGGTGTACTCTCAATATACGGTAATTGACAAAAAATGCCTTTAAGTACTGATATCTAGAGGTAAGCATCATGAATAACTATACACAGAAACAGAATTTTTTTCTTAATCAGATTACAGATAAGTCAATCAATAAAAAAGATTTTAGTGAATTCGACTTAAGTGGAATTGATCTTAGAGGGGTAGACTTAAGTGGTATTAATTTTATGGGTGCTGATTTGCAAGGTGCAAATCTAGATCAAGCTAATTTAGCTAATGCAAATCTTAATCACGCAAATCTAATGAATGCTTCTTTAAGAGGAGTTAACTTCTCTGAAACTTTATTGTGTTATGCGAATCTAGTTAGTACAGATTTAGCATATGCAAACTTATGTAATGCTACGTTAAAAGGTGCCAAACTACATCAAAGTAATTTATGGGGTGCTTCTTTATGTAACGTAAATCTAAGTGAGGCAGACCTAAGAGATGCACAATTAATTGAAGCTTCTCTAATTGAGGCTAAGTTGGTTAACTGTAATTTAAGTAACGCAAAATTATGTGGTGCAATTCTTATGGAAGCCAACTTAAACCAAGCCAATTTAACCGGTGCAGATTTGACTTGGGCTAACTTAATGGAAGCTAATTTAATTGAAGCTAACCTGACAGAAGCAAACTTTGCTCATGCAAAATTATTGGGTACTATTATGCCAGATGGAATCATTGATTACAGAGCTTTTTATGCTAGTTAAATCAATCATCAGTGTATTGATGCTAGTCAATAATTAATTAATTATCATAAATGACTGTAATTTATTCACAAATAATCATGGATGAATACTTATAAGCCCACATACTTGTAATCTTATATAGCAATCTTAAGTAATTTATGGAAATTAATTTGGTAGTGATATCTCGTTGGAATTTCTACAGAATTTATTTTCTTAAAATATTGTTGCTATATAAGATATGACCCTATGTGCAAGTCAAAACAGACCGTAATTGAGTGCTATTGTGGGGCATAGCCCTATAAAAAAACTAAATAGTTATCAAAAAAATAGAGTATAGAAAATAATGTATATGCCTCTATTTTCTTAAGCCCATAGATTTCTTGAAAACTAAAACTCTCGCTGAGAGACAATTAAGATAGTAAGTGCTAAAATCATGACGCAATAGAGTAAGCTATAACCTGCATCAAAGAATAATCCTTGAGGGTGGGGTAATGCATTTAAGCCATATAGTACATCATCTTTGAAATCTAAACGCGATAAATCTGGAACAACCAAATACAAAGCCTGAGTTAATCGTTCTATACTCAGACTACGACTTGTACGACCAAGCTCTAATATATCTTGAGAGATGTTACCCATTAGATAGACTGCAAAAGTAAGCGCCGTAGCAAGTAATTGGTTAGTAAATACGCTCAAAGCTAAAGCAACAGCAGTAATTAAAGACAGTTGCAACAATAAAAAAAATACAAAAATAAAAATACTACCTATCGAGTAATCAATATTCTCGTAGTGTAAAAAACTCAGAAAAATACCTGTCATCACTGTCAGTAGTACAGCAAGAACCACTATTAAACCCAAATATTTACCAATCACAAATTCAGTGCGACTCACAGGTTTAGCAATTAGCATTAATATAGTGCGCTTCTCTATTTCTTTGTTAATGAGCCCAGTACCGACAAAAACCGCAACAATTAAACCTAGGATGCTCATTGCTGCTAAAGCAAAATCGGGAAACATTTTGTGTTCTGTGGCTGCAGCTAATTCCGGTAACAAAAATGCAAGTGCCAACAAAATTATTCCGTAAAAACCTATGATGTAGAAAATGCGCTCGCGTACTACTTCTTTAAATACGTTACTTGCTAATACAAAAATTCTACCGGCACTCATAAAAATACACTATTTGATACTTGTTAGATTTGATAGTTTCAGATTTGATAGTTTCAGATCAAATATCCTAGATAACTTTTATATAATATGTAGCAAAATTATTTTTGGGAAATATAAAATTACTAAAAAATAAGTGAGATAATAGTGCTTGATAATAATGCAATGTTGAAAATTAAAGTATAAACTTCAGGAATATAAGATAAATCAGAGAAAAATTATACTATCTGTCAATAAGTGAAAGCAAAACTTTTGAGGTTTATTGCTCAAGGTATTTTTGCTAATTTTATTTGATAAAAGCCAAATTAATCACCCATAGGTCATAAATTTTACTGTATTTACCAGTTTATTTGAAATTAGTTCCACTCCAAAGTATTGCTGTGTGAATATATTAGCTATTGTTTTGTAGAGATATTAACGGGACTTAGACAAAAACAAGCAGGAAAAAGCCTCAAAGCGAGTTGTAACAAGGGATTAACTTCAACCCTAAAATTCTCTTAGCGCAGTGTGGCGCTAGCCACAACCCAGGTATATCAAGAAAACAAATCATTGGACGTCAAACCATTGATTTATAAAGCTTTGAGGCTGTTTTTGAGCAAAAAAATGTCTAAGTCCCGTTAATCGTTAATATCTCTAGATCTTTTATTGAAGAAAATTCCACCCAAAATTGATACAGACACCCAAGATTGATACAGAAAGTATTCATCCCATAATCTTAGCAAAATAAACCCAACTAAATACATCTATGTATAGTTAAAGTCTTAGATGCAAATGATTGCTTGGTGTATAAACCATGTTGCTACCAATTAAAGGAATAAATAGCTTTTAAAATAAATCAATTCTTCGCTGGGGGTTTTTTGGGAATAAATGAGATATTAGACTGACATTCAATTTCTGCTACGTTGACAGTAGCATTTTCATCCCCATCATCTTTCAATTGCTTAGCGAATGGTGTAATTTCACAAGATTTCTGCAGATAGTATTTATCAGACATAAAACTTGGAGCGTTCCAAATTGCAAGTAAATCTAATTTATATCCTGTTTTCGTGTTAGATACTCTAGGTTCAATAGACCAAAATCTTTTCTCCGGAGAAAGTTTTAATACTTCCTGTTTGACTTGTTGGGTTAACCTTCCTATTGGTTTATCTTTCTTACCTTTATTCACGGAATCAAACAGCCATCTTTCTACCTCTCCCCATGGTTGCTCATTTAATTGTTGTATAACTTTAGGTGAAATTTTATTCAGAAGCTCTGCGCCATTTTTTGGCAAAATGAATCGTACTTTTCTTTGTTCTCCATCTTGAATGTTTAATAATTGTGTTTCCCCTCTATGAAATATGAGTTTACTACTTCCAAAATTTTCTACTTCTGTTTTTACAGTTGGATATTTATCAAACCAATCATCGATAAGGTAATAAAATTGTATCCAACAACTAATCATCATACATACACCAAGTAAGACAAGAATTTGTTGGCGAACAAGTAATTTAGGGAGTTGACGTTTTACATCGGTACCACTACCTTCAAAAAATTCCGGAATTGCTGTAATTACTGCCGCAAGTGTGGGCCAAACTACTATAGATACTGGCTGAATTATGTCCGAACTTCCATTAAAAAATCGAGAAAATAGAAATACACTAACAAAAGCACTGGTGATCAATGCTCCAATGGGCATGTTAGTTGCAGGTATTGTTACTGGTTTATCAGTTGTAGACCAAGCAGTACCAGCGATTAAAAAGAACCAACCAGAATACTCTATTAAGTACCGTACTGTACCGTTTGCAAAGTATGAAGTAATGAAAGAAAAAATACTTAAATAAATTAATGTTTGCCAAGCATAAGCTTTCTTGGGGATAAATAAGTCAGTAATTGGCTTGAAAAGTTCCTCAAAAAAACTAGATATAGCTTTAATTAAAATCATATTTTCCTCTGTTAACTTATTGCTGTCATAGATAAATTTTTAATAACGGTGACTAAGACTGTGGAAAAATTATAAATAGAAGGACAAGAATCGCACTGTAGCTTAATGCATTAGCAATTAGTACGGTGAGCACCAAATTTGTATTTAGTATTTTTTTACTACTGTTGCGTCGAGAGTATCTAGCGATTGGGGGTAGTTGAGTTTTCAATGTTAAAGTAATTTCTTCTCGCAGAGAGAAAATTAACGACTTTAAAAGTACTAGTTTCATCAAAAATGTGAGAAAGAAAGCTAATGAAGCAAAAACGACCACAGAACCAAGTACTTCGCTAGATGAGGACAACCGGTTAAAAAAGACAAAATTAATTAATTCTAATCTCCAAGTTTCGGGTAATAAGGGTTCGATTTGAAAACATATAAACCAGCCAATAGCGCTGGAAAAGAAATTCATACAAATAGCATAAAAAGTGCTACTTTTTTTATCAAAATTGAGGCGGATATTTAGGATATAAGCCTCAATGGGAATTGCGACTAGCAAGAATAATATGTCGAATAAAATGATTCCGAGCGGAAAAACATCCGGAATTTGCAAAGCTTCAAACATAAATTAGTGGTTGGGTAAGGTGTAACTGGAGAAGATTTAGCTGAGTTGACTAAAGTGTGGTAGCTACTTCACCCTCATAGAATAAGGGTTTTAGTAAAAACTTGGTAGTTATTTCGCAGCAAAATTAAACAGGAAACACAAAGTGTTTGTTACAGATTACACAATAAGGTACAGAACGTAAAAATCGATATATCAAATCGGACAAACATTGCATTTTTATTTGTCAATTGGATTTTAGTTATAAAGCTCGCACAGCATAGCATAGAGACAAAGAAAATTATCGCATTTTGCTTATTTTGCGAAACATTCAATTAAATCAAAACTATCTGCCAGAAGGAATGTATCCAAAGGAGTGATAATTCTTATTGTCCTTGCAGTAATTTTTATTTTTTCTTTATTCTTTTTATCTGTTGACTGCTGGATTATCACTCCTAAATTCTGTTTTCGAAGATTTGTATGGTTTGTAGCAAACGGGAAAGCTTAATTTATATAATGCTTTCTGGGTACTAGACCTTCGGTATGATGTAAGACTGCCACATTACAGCTTTTGGACAGATGATAAGGAATGGCATAGGTATCAAAACTGCACAAGTACGCCCCTCAAGGCTTACGGGTCAAATACACGTCTACGATGGTGCGGGAAAAGGTAAATCCCAAGCAGCTTTGGGCGTAGTTTTGCGTTCAATTGGTTTGGGAATCAATTCCCAAGGTAATTTTGAGCGGGTATTGTTAGTGCGGTTTTTAAAAGGTCCAGAAAGAAGTTACGATGAAGACGGGGCTATTGCTGCATTACAAAGTGGCTTCCCTCACTTAATTGACCAAGTCCGTACTGGTAGAGCAGAATTTTTTGGTCCAGATGAAATTACTCAGTTTGATCGCGTTGAAGCTGCACGGGGTTGGGATGTAGCCAAAGGTGCGATCGCATCCCATTTATATTCGGTTGTAGTTTTAGATGAAATTAACCCCATTATGGATTTGGGTTTGCTGGATGTGGATGAAGTTGTTAAAACCCTCAAATCTAAACCCCAAGAATTAGAAATTATTACTACTGGAAGAGCAGCACCACAAAAGTTATTGGATATTGCCGATTTACATTCGGAAATGAAACCACAAGATCACCCAATAGCTGAAGCTCAAGGAATTCAAGGAATTGAAATTTACACCGGTTCCGGTAAGGGGAAATCTACGAGTGCTTTGGGTAAAGCTTTACAAGCCATTGGACGGGGAATTAATCATCCGGGTTCAACTCGGGTATTAATCATGCAATGGCTTAAAGGTGGTAGTGGCTATACAGAGGATGCAGCAATTTCGGCATTACAGCAATCATATCCAGAAGTTGTAGACCATCAACGTTGTGGACGAGATGCGATTGTTTGGCGTAACTGTCGTCAAGAATTGGATTATGTTGAAGCGGAGAGGGGTTGGGAAATAGCTAAAACAGCGATCGCTTCGGGATTATATAAAACAATTATTTTGGACGAACTCAATCCCACAGTTGACTTGGAATTATTACCCGTCGAACCAATTGTCCATGCTTTGCTTCGCAAACCTAAGGATACAGAAATTATCATTACTGGGCGTTGTCAAAATCAACCAGCTTACTTTGATTTGGCTAGCATTCACTCTGAAGTTTACTGTCATAAACATTATGCAAACCACGGAGTAGAACTTAAACAGGGAGTAGATTTTTAGGATATTGGGTATCGACTGAAAGAGAAAAGTAGGGATTTATAAGCGAATAAGGACAATTTTTGTGGAAAACATTAATAATCTTGATTTAGTTACGGGGGGAGTTGCTGTTGCAATCCTGCTTGGTGGTTTTCTGATGATGTTTACAACTGTATTTACGACCAAAAATAAGTAGTGTGTAATTCGTAATTCGTAATTTGTAATTCGTGATTCGTAATCTGTAATCTGTAATCCGTAATATGGCTAAAGCCACGCAATAACTACCAATTTCAATGCAGCTACTAGCTATCATTTACGTAGATTTTAAATAATTAAAAAAAGGGGAAGTGAGGCTTCCCCTTTTTTCTACAATTGAATCCACAAGTGAAAATACTTGATTTTGATTAATTTGAAAGATTATTTTTACTGTTTCCTCCATAGTGATGAAATGAGAGAATCAAAAACAGTAGCGTACATTAAATCAAGGTTTGTTTGGTTTTTGGTTTTTTTCAGATAAATTTAATATATGAAAATGACTTTAATTCAGTGCAAAAAAAAATACCATAATTGTAATTTTTTAAAAAACCTCATATTTATTAAAAACTGCATTTAGGTATAATCAGTAAAACACTAAATCAAGTTCTGTTTTGACTTGTTCCCTATTATACGATTTATTGTTTTTCAATTTTTACACTTGTGGCTAGAGATTAAGCGCCTAACTTATCTCCTTAGGAGACTTACAAAGTAAAAAAATATGTCTGTTTTATAGCAATTTTGCTACTTAGTATCATTAACTATGGTAGTAAAATCCGTTTGCATCAATTGAAAAAATTTTGATATAGATATTAAATAAGCTATACCTAGGATTTATCTGAGGTGTTTTGCGATGGTGTAAGCAATTAAAATTCTGTCTAGAAAGCGTGTAACTGACGTATAAATATTTTTGCAACCCTGGGAAGAGACAGTATTATTTATACACAAAGAACTCTAAATAAATTATGAATTATGGGAACACATTCATTGATTTTCATTTAGAGTGCTTTACTAAAAATAGATTTAAAACAAGCATCTATAGTTCTGAGTTCTCTTAACAGGTATTAAGTGGCAAAATACCAATTAAAATGGGGATTTAGTATCATTAATCCGCTAAAATCACTTTTAGGCAGTGTAGGTCTTTATATAAAACTAGACAGATTTTCTTTACTTTTATATTTTATTAAAACTCGTCTGCCTGTAAATTTTCTTTTGTGTTCCCAAGATAGTTATGCAAAATAATCCAAAAATGTCTAACAGAGGTCAAGAAATTTCTCGTCCAGAGCGACATATCTCTGACTATTTATCCGATGATATTACCAAAGCAATCATTGAAGACGTGCATCAAGAAGTATTTACTTACGAGCAAAATCTTGAAATAGATTGGACAGAGTATTTTACTGATGCAGTTAGACTGATTCGGGCTTCTCTAAAAGAAGAAGATATTCTCGGGACCACCGTAGAAGAAGTACGTCGAGTACTCGATTGTGATCGGGTAGTAGTTTACGGGCTCAGTTCAAAGTCTAAAGGAACGATAATTGCGGAATCAACTGCTCCTGGTATTTTAAGGGCTTTAGGTAGAACAATTGAAGATCCCTGTTTTAATGCCGAATATATACATAAATATGAAAATGGTCGGATCCGGGCTACCGATAACATTTACGAAGCAGGTTTAAATGCGTGTTATATTAACCAACTTGAAACATTACAAGTTAAGTCAAATCTTGTAGCGCCGATTATCAACCAAGGAAAGCTATTGGGTTTGTTAGTAGCCCATCAATGCTCTCAACCACGGCAATGGCAACAGCATGAAATCAGGTGGATGTCTCAGATTGCGATGCAGGTGGGATTTGCTTTAGATAATGCCAAACTTTTAGCAGAAGCAGAACACTTTCGCAAACAAGCAGAACTTGAAAAGAAATGGAAGCAGTATTTTAACGACACTATTAAAGTTATTCATGCTGCTGTCAACAAAGAGGATATTCTCAAAGTCAGCGTCGAAGAAGTACGTCGAGTCATAGAATGCGAACGTGTAGTGGTTTATGGACCAAACCCCAATTCTGATGAAGTCGTTCTTGCGGAATCAGTAGCTCCGGGATGGCCAAAATCCGCAGAAATAACCACTAACGATCCCTGCTTTGAAGCGAAATATGTGGATCAATACGAAAATGGTCGTATTGTATCGATGAATAATATCTACGAACAGAACTTGAGTTCTTGCCATATTCAGCAACTGGAAAAACTTTCAGTTAAGGCAAACTTGGTTGCGCCGATTATAAAACAGGGTAAACTCATGGGTTTGTTGATTGCCCATCAATGTTCTGATACCCGTGATTGGCAAGAACATGAGATAAATTGGTTTTCGCAAGTTGCGACGCAAATAGGTTTTGCCATTGAAAACGCTAAACTGAATGCAAAAACTTCAGATCTGCGCCACGAAAAAGATATTGAAGCTG
>NZ_JASJDK010000211.1 GCF_030065675.1 Mastigocoleus sp. MO_188.B34
GAAATAAGTTCTAAATCAGTGTTTGTACTCAAACATAAAATACTATGAGCTAATATAGTTATAAAACTTTTTTGACAGTGTTTGTATACCGAATAAATACAGATATTGATTTAAGTTGTAGTGATTTACGAGTAGTTTAACTTAGAATTTTTAATAAAATGAACAAGTAACATTTAGTGGATATTTATTTTATATTTCCCCAAGCATGTTTGATGGTGATGTCGATTGATAGATGCTTTTGTGTTAGCTCAATAAATCTCAATTTTGTCAATATATATATTGATAGAGTCAGAGTAATAATTTAAAGATAAAAATATTAGTTTGAATAAGTCTGGTTGATTCGCCCCATAACAAATTTAATTTATATGGGTATAAAACCTTTTGTGTGACCGCTCGAAGTCTTAAATCGGAAATTGCTAACAAATTAGAGTAGTGTATCTTTAATTTTGATTATCTAATATAGTATTTGTAGGGATTATTAAGCTAAAGAAAAGCATATCTTAATCGAAAGATATCAAAATATTCATGTAACGCTTTCCAAATTTTAATTTTGTCAGCTTCTGGATGTTCAAGATATATTTATTTCTAACTTAAGTAGTATTAATTTACGTGATTGACTATGATTGTAATTTATTAGTTCAAATAAATCTGCCTTTGAGTAGCTAATTAGATATCTAATTATCTCGATGCAACAAAAAATTATATATACTTAATGACTGCCCAACCTAGTAAAGACTGATAAAAAACCGCCGCTAATATAGGGCGGTCTAGTTAAGCAATCGGAGGGTATTTATAGCTTACTGTGCTATTTTTCTGGTTGTTGTAACAAATTTGGCGTTAATTGTCATATATTCTGCCTTAATTACAACTAATTTTTTGCGTATGCGCTCATTGGTTCTTTAATGAATCGAATGTAGAGATGCTTAAAGGTAGATCTAATGAGACGGGGCATGCGAAAATCTATAGGTATTAGTTTATCTGGTAATAACCAATCATCTACTTGTAACGCTTTTGGGTGTAAGTGAGGAAAATTAATTTCAGCAAGTGATGGACAAATTCCCAATCGCATCGATGCATTAATAGTTGGAACTTTATCTGGAGAAACATTTAGTACTTCCACCAAAGTTCTGTCCAGGGCAAATATATTCGTAGATGCGCCTAAAATTCCCAGATGACGAGGTTCGCCACCACTCGGTCCATTCCCTTGGTGACCGACGATTCCATCTACTATAGTTAGAGTTGGATTAATAGCTTTGGCTGTCTCTACCAACATAGTACTGAAACGACTTACATCTTTTCCTGCTTCAAGATGCCACCAAGCTTTCATTTTTCCTGGCACACAACCAAACAAATTTTTTACGCCTAAAGTCAATACCAACTGAACGTGAGATTTAATTTTAGGCAAGTTAATTACAACATCTGCTTCCATTGCTTCTTTGGACAACAGTAGGTGATTGAACTCTTGGTTAACTATCTGATAACGCTTGCCATGAAATTCTACTACTGGTAATTTCAGATCTTCTAAAATTGATTGATAACCATTTGCGATTGCTACTCCCTTTGCCGAACCAAAGGCTGGACTATCTCCTAAAAATGGCTGTCCTCCAGCTTCCATTACCATCTGTGCTAACACGTATACTAATTCGGGTCTGGTAGTACATTCTTTCGTAGGACGCGAACCGGTAAGTAAATTAGGTTTCAGAAGAACTTTTTGTCTCGGTTTTACAAACCCTGCTATCCCCCCAAGAGGCTCGAGTAATGTTTCTAGAGAATGTCTCAACACTTCTCTACGATACGAATTAGCACGGATTAAACTGACAGATGGTGATTGCATATAGCGATCCTAAATTATTCGCAAACTCTAAAGAAGGAAGTACGTAACAGTTTTAAATGTGGAACATAGGTAAGTCTAACAAAGAAAAATCAAAAAATCGGCTAAGACCGTTTGGGTGTGACTATTTAAAAATATTTTCTCTAGGGACAATCAAATTTTTAGGGTTCTAATTTTTAGGGTTTAAATTTTTAGGGTTCAAATTCTTAGAACTACGAATCAATTATTGGTTGAACTCACTGGTTAGTTTGATTCGCCAGAATTAGTGTTAATATAATTACATCAAGTTAACATTTTTATGGGTATTTTGAATTACTATTGATGTTTGCGGAGTTCAAAGCTAGAAACTACTTGCTCAAATACTTTTTCGTAATCTCTGTTTGAGTAATTATGATTTTGGGAATGGCTAATTACAATCACTTTGTTACCACCTTTATTCGGTAGGACAATGTTTTGAGCCTCATACAAACCGCTAGAGTGAAAAATAACAGCTTCTTGACCTGCAATAAATTGCTTTACTTGATTTTGAGTGGTACCAAATTCATCTTTATTTTCTTGCAACCATTCACTAGCAGTAAGACGTTTGGGATTTTCTTCGACGGAAATACTTACATTTGCTGGTAATTCGGAACCTTGAAATTTACCGGATTTAATTGCTTGATAATCAATCTTACTCCATACATCTATTCGTTGCTGTACTGTACCAGGTTCAATACTAGGGTTGTTCTGACCCTTATTGACTACATAACCTTTGGGATATTTAAAGCTAAAGCCCAATTTCTGGCTACTAAATATTTGTGGTGTCTTAACTTTAGAAATTGCTTTGATTAATTTTTCTTGTTTTTTGGTTTCTTGTTTCTTAGTTTCTTGTTTATCAGTTTCTTGTTTATTGGTTTGTTTTTGAGTCGTACTATTTTCTTCGGGACTGATATTTTCTTGGGGGCTGATATCTAGTTCCTCTTTAGCTGGTTTGATTTTTTCTTCGGGATTTGTCTTTCCTTCTAAAATATGCGGTGCTTTGATCGAAAAATCATAGTCTGGAGCATCTAGTGCTCGGGTTGCATTAGATATATTATTGCGATCTATTGTAGGAAATATGGGAGTTTTCAATCTCAAATCAGAATGATTTTCTGAGTTTGACTTGGCTGTATTTTGTGCGATCGCTTCACGACTACTATTGGGCGTTGAACTTTGAGCAACAGTTTTTGGTAAAGATTGTTCTCCAAATTTAACCTGAGAAGATGCAAGAGTTGAAGGTTTACTAGTTAAAGAATTTGCAGGTTGTGGATTAGAATCATTTGTAGATGAATTACTGTTTTGACAGGCAGTTATAAATCCTAAAACAGAGCACCAAAGTAAGACACCAGAACAAAACCATTTCAGGTTGTTACTGGCTTTCTTCTTCGGTGGTGATGTTGCATAGTTTTGTTGGTGCGGTGCAGACATATGTCGTTACTTTTAAACTATTTCAAAGCCTACAGTACTGCTTTACAATAGTCCCATAAGCTTTCCCGTATAGTTACATAATTTTATTGAAATTAGAAATTTTTTCTGAAGGCTGAAAAGAAGAATAAGATCTAGGGCTTGTGACAGGAAGAATAAATATCTAGATCGATAGTTAGTGACTAATTACTGATCTCCTATTCTTCACATATTATTCCTGATGTCCCCAATTGCTAATCTCTATCAACTAAAGGGACTATTTGACTCATTTTTTCGAGATTCAGTACTTTTTCTAGCTCTGCTTCACTCATTAAACCTTTCTCTAAGGCAATTTGCCGCAAAGATTTTCCAGTTGATAGAGATTCCTTTGCAACTTCAGCAGCATTTAGATATCCGATGTGAGTGTTGAGTGCAGTAACCAGAGCTAAACTACCTTCTGCATATTCCAAACAACGCTGAGGCATAGCACTTATATTTTTAATACATCTTTCGGTAAGGCTGGCGATGGTATTACCAAGAATTTCAATACTGTGGATTAGATTGTAAGCAATTAATGGCATCATTACATTGAGTTCTAGTTGCCCTGCTTGCCCTGCTAAAACGATCGCATTATCGTAACCCATGACCTGAAAACATACCATTGAAGTCATTTCCGCCATTACCGGGTTGTATTTCCCGGGCATTATAGATGAACCGGGCTGTACCGGAGGTAATTGGATTTCTTTCAAACCAGTTTTTGGTCCGGAATCCATCAAACGCAGATCGTGGGAAATTTTTACTAGGTCTTGGGCTAAATTACGCAAGCAGCCAGATACATTAACAAAGCAACCCATGCTTTGCATTGCTGCCATCGGATGGGAAGCAGGAGTTAAAGGCATGTCAAGAATTTCTGATAAAACTTCTACTACTCGGGCTCGATAGTGGGGATGGGTATTTAAACCCGTACCTGTTGCACTTCCTCCTAAACCTAATACCATCAAATCCCCCGAGGCAATATAAATCCGGTTTTGATGTTCCGTAATAATTTGTGCCCAAGCACGAAAATTTTCACCCAAACGCACGGGGACGGCGTCTTGCATATGGGTTCTGCCAGATCTGATTATTTCTTGAAATTCTTCTGCCTTTGACTCTAAAGTTGCGATCGCATTCTCCAAAGCTGGATGTAGAGTTTTTGATAATGCTAGTAAGCCACCTATACGGATTGCAGTAGGAATAACGTCATTGGTTGATTGTCCGTAGTTGACATGGTCGTTCGGGTTGAGGCGCTTATATTCTCCTTTTGTGAAACCAAGAATTTCTAAACCTCGATTTGCCAACACTTCATTAATATTCATATGATGGGAAGTTCCTGCCCCAGCTTGATATATGTCTACAACAAACTGATCGCGAAATTTACCACCTAGCACTTCATCGGCAGCTTGGACAATGGCGTTGCTAATATCTTGGGGGATACATTTAAGTTCTCCGTTAGTAATTGCTGTTGCTTTTTTGATTAATATCCCAGCATCTATATAAGTAGGTAGGGGCTTTATACCACTAATGGCAAAATTTTCTATTGCTCGTAAGGTTTGGATACCATAATAAACGTTACTTGGTATTTGGCGCTCCCCCATGGAATCTGTTTCAATGCGGAATTGGGAATTAGTTTGTTCGGTCATCAGCAATTACAAATATGAACGGTGGCTACTTCTTGTTACTTATCAGTTAGGAGAACTATCATCAAACATTGAAATTCATAAATAAATTTATAAATCTGAAAGGGCAAGAAGATTATAATTTATTTTTTACAGCAACGGCATAAAATAAACCTGCTCTTTTATATAAAACTGAGCCCAAGAATAGGAACAAAGCGAGTGACAATTCCCAATTGGATTACTTTTTCACGTTTACTTGGAATACCCTTCATACTTTATGGCTTACAAAATCCAACGCCACAATCAAGATGGATCTGTTTAATAATCTTTTTGCTCGCGGCTGGAACTGACTGGTTAGATGGTTATTTAGCCAGGAAACTGAACCAAGTTAGCGATTTGGGTAAGTTTCTTGACCCTTTAGTAGATAAATTATTAGTGCTAGCTCCATTATTAGCCTTAATTGAATTGGGTCAGATACCAGCTTGGGGAGTATTTTTAATTTTGGCTAGGGAGCTAGCAATTGCTGGTTGGCGCGCGAACAAAACTACTATTACTGGTGCTAATATTTGGGGAAAATTAAAAACAGTTAGTCAAATAATTGCGATCGCACTTTTAATCGCACCTCTGTCTCAAGTTTGGCGGTTACCTTCTTTGATTGCTTTCTGGATTTCCGTAGGTTTTACTTTGATTTCTGGAGCAATTTATCTTTTACCAAAGCAATCAAACCTTGCAAAAGAACATAATTCTGACTAACTGGACAAATTATCATATTTTAGACTTAGAAATGAGAATTTAATAACCTGTAATTCTTAAATCTGGAATGGTGCGTTACGCGATGCTAACAGCACCGTACTTTTGTACTGAAAAATTACTATATTTTAGACTTAGCTTTCTGAAAGGCAATATTCAATGTTTGCTAACTTGGAAAACTTCTACTTTTTCCTTAGACTTACTTGGTTCTCCATAATAACCCTTGTTGTAATAGTAGTAAGCAGATCCATTTTTGGGGGTAACACCATTGACCACCATTCCTAAAACTTGTTGACCTGACTGCTTTAATCTGTTTCTGACAACTTTAACGGTATCTGAGTCAACACCCTCTGGACGTACTACCAATAATATCCCATCCGCTAGCTTGCTGAGCATTAGTCCATCAGCTACTGCTGTGAGAGGTGGAGTGTCAAGAATAACAAAGTCATATTCTTCTTTTGCTTCTTCAATCAAAGAAGACATTCGCTGGGATTCCAATAATTTTAATGGGTTCGGAGGAATTTTCCCTACCAGTAACACATCCAATGCAGGTAAAGCTCTTTGAAGAGTATCTTGTAATTTTGATTGACCGACAAGGACGTTACTTAAACCCATTAAGTTCGGTCGTCTCCAAATTCTATGCTGACGAGGACGACGCATATCTGCATCTACTAATAATACTTTACGTCCTAGCTGGGATAAGGTTACTGCCAAATTTGCAGAAATAAAGGATTTACCTTCATTTGGATTAGAACTGCTTACAACAATTACTTTGAGAGTTTTGTCAGAAACTGTAAATGCTAAATTTGTCTGGAGAATTTCAAAGGCTGAAGTGACTGATGAGTAGGGGTTGTCTAGTACAGGTAATTCAATTTCTTGATTATCAGTACTTCCCTTGGTAGTTTTAGGAGTTTTTGGAATTGTTCCCAATAAGGGATAATCCAGTAACTGCTTAATTTTATCTACTGTCTTAAGGGATTTATCGGTTCTTTCCAGTAATAAAGCTGTTCCCACACCAAGAAGAATTCCTCCAATTCCTCCCAATAAAAGGTTACGCGTAATATTCGGAGATATAGGATACTCTGGAACTAAAGCTTCGGAAATAATAGTCGTGTTACCTACACTTCGATTTTCTACGACCTCTACTTCTTGCAGTTTCTTTAGTAGTTCCGTATAGGTTAGTTGTGCAACCTCTAATTTTCGTTGCAACTGTCGCTGTGTTTGCTCCAATTTTGGCAAACTACGCAAACGTGCTCGTTGAGTGATAAAGTTTTTTCTTAATATCCCCACTCGATTGGCTGCTGCTAAACGTTCTACCTCTGATTTAACTAATTCAGCTGTTAAATTCTGTTTAATTTCACCAATTTGCAAATTTCTTTCTGATATGGAATTTCCATTATCGATCAGTTGACCGACTCGTTTTCCTAATTGATTTCTCAGAGCTTGTTCTTTCCTCAGCAAACTGATAACCATTGGATGTTCGCCAGTAAACTGAGTTTGTGCGACAGCTAGCTCATCCTGCACTTTTTGATATTGTGTCAGTGCTTCTTGTACTATTGGGGACTGATTCAATGTTGAGATTGCAACAGCCTCTTGAGTCTCTAATTGCAATTGATTTTGCAGACCCTGGGAGCGAGTTGTAACTTCTCCTAAATATGCTTGGGCTTTAACAATTTCTTCTGATAAATCCTTGAGAGCCTCAACTCCTGTTTGTGCTTCTTGTTCGAGAGCTACTATTCCATTTTTTTCTTTGAACTGACGCAGTTCTGCTTCTGCTCGGACTAATCTTTGTTCTACTTCGGGTAGTTGTTTCTTCAGGAACTCGCGTGCTGACCTTGCTTCTGCTGTATTTGTACTAATATTATTTTCCTGATAGTCTTTCATTAAAGAATTAACAATCGCTGCAGCTTCTTGTGGATCGTTACTCTCATAAGAAAGATTCAAAATATCTGTATCTCCTACAGCATTGACCCTGAGTTTTGAAATCAATACACTGGGCTTTAAGAGTTCACCTCTACTATCTCTTAAATTGAGCTTGCTGATAGTCTTTTGAATTATAGGACGTGAACGAATAATCTGTGCTTCTGTTGCTAAAGGATTACCTTTTCCAGAGATTGCTGCAACTTCTCCCATTTGACTATTTAAAGTTGTTAATGCAGAAACGCGATCACTGTTAAATCGCAGCTTACCTTCAGCATTATAAATTGGTTCTTGCTTAAATGTATTAAAAGCTGCTACCCCAAACACAGAACTACCCACAATCAGTGCAGGTAGCCAACGTCTTTT
>NZ_JASJDK010000083.1 GCF_030065675.1 Mastigocoleus sp. MO_188.B34
CTAAAAACTAAAGTTAGGGTTATAAACAAAAAAATCCCCGAGCCAGTTTTAGCCAGCAAGGGGAGTGGATTATCAGGGTGCATCTACCAATACCTTGTACTAGATTAGACCTATAATATCCGGGCAATTTAAGTAAAAAATAAATTGAGTCAATTTTCATAAAAAAATCCTCGTGCCAGTTTTAGCCAGCAAGAGGAGTGGATTATCAGGGTGCATCTACCAGTACCTTGTACTAGATTAGACTTATAATATCCGGGCAGTTTAAGTAAAAAAATTGGTTTATATACACAAAAAAAATCCCCATGCCATTTTGAGCCAGCAAGGGGAATGGATTATCAGGGTGCATCTACCAATACTTTGTACTAGATTAGACCTATAATATCCGGGTAATTTAAGTAAAAAATAAACTGAGTCAATTTTCATAAAAAAATCCTCGTGCTAGTTTGAGCCAGCAAGAGGAGTGGATTATCAGGGTGCATCTACCAATACTTTGTACTAGATTAGACTTATAATATCCGGGCAATTTAAGTACAAAAACAAATTGTTTTATATACACAAAAAAAATCCCCAAGCCAGTTTGAGCCAGCAGGGGAATGGATTATCAGGGTGCATCTACCAATACTTTGTACTAGATTAGACTTATAATATCCGGGTAATTTAAGTAGAAAAAAAATTGTGTTTATATACATAAAAAAATCCCCAAGCCAGTTTGAGCCAGCGAGGGGAGTGGATTATCAGGGTGCATCTACCAATTTAATATTCCAAAATTATTAATAGTTTTCCGGACGAATTCTTCTAATAGTTTGTTAGTCTTTCATATTTATTAATTAGTCAGTTCTCATAGATTTGCGAGTCAGTTACTCGGAAGTAGAAGAATGTGAAGACCAGATGTAAAGGTTTCTCACTTCCAAGTAGCATATCAACTGACTTGCAGAATTCTACTGTATATTAAAAAAAACCCTAGTGGGTGGCAGCCAGCTAGGGATTTTGATGATATCAGGGTGCATCTATCAATATTTGTTCTAATATGTTGCAGTATTGTCCGGACAAATTTACCTGCATCTCTACTAATTATTTAGCAGCAATATAATTTAATGAATTAACTTAAATATAAAAATCAATAACTGGCATTCATTGTCAGGCTGTGGAGGTTGTACTCAGAAAAATACAATAAATATTCTAGATAAAATTGTAGTAGAAGATATATTGAACTACCACGTTGAGAAACATTCATATTTCAGGATGCATCTTAGTAATTGGAAAAAGCAAAATATCAATTTGAAACATAAAAGTTTCATACCAGGCAAGGTAGGCAAACAGGAGAAGTTGTGACCCAGGAATTTCATATTTCCGTAACCCCAGTAGGGCAGAATGACTACTTGGTGCGGACGGAACAAGTCGCGCCTGGGGTGCCATTAGCAGAAGAACTGGTTTCTTGGCCAGTTGCTGACTGGCTAAGTGCTGCTGCACATCTGATGAACGACCCGTTAACTTCAGTTTTACAAGGAGATGTGATCGCTAGAAACTCCGTGAACTTAGTTGCTTTGGGTCAGCAATTTTATAATGCACTGTTTCAAGGCACTCTCAGGGATAGTTGGATTACTGCCCAAGGTATTGCCCAAAATCATCAAAAGATATTGCGTTTACGTTTGGGCCTCAAAGATAATAAATTGGCCAGCCTTCCGTGGGAAGTGATGCATGCAGGCGATCGCCCCCTGGCAACAGGACCTTATGTGGCATTTTCTCGCTATCAAAGCGGGATTGGTATGAGTTCCCGTTTGTCAGCGAAAAATATACCCATTCCTTCTGAGGACGGTGGTATAAAAGTTTTAATGGTCATTGCTTCTCCTACAGATAAAGTTCGCCTTGATCAACTGAAACAAGAAGCAATTAAGCTGCAGGCTGAATTACACCGTGGTGGAGAAAGTAGCAATCATTTGCCGGAAATTCAACTTACCCTATTACAACAACCAGGGCGAGAAGAACTAACTCAAGCCCTAGAACAAGGAAGATACCATATTCTCCATTATTCCGGTCACAGTAATGTTGGTCCCAATGGCGGAGAAATTTATCTTGTTAGTAGCAGAACAGGGCTAACAGAAACTCTGACTGGAGATGATTTGGCTGGTTTACTTGTCAACAATAATATCCAAATGGCAGTGTTTAACTCCTGTTTGGGAGCCTACGGTGTTTCATCCGCTCGAAATAGTGAAACCGGCGAACGCAATTTAACGGAAACTTTAGTTAAAAGAGGTATCCGGAGTGTTTTGGCAATGTCAGAACGCATTCCGGATGATGTAGCACTCAATCTGACACAACTGTTTTACCGTAACCTTTCACAGGGTTATAGTGTGGACTTGTGCGTATCTCGAGTGCGCCAAGGTTTAATTTCCACCTATGGTTCTCACCAAATGTATTGGGCTTTGCCAATTTTATATCTCCAGTCAGATTTTAATGGCAATCTCAATGGTCTTGATTCTCCTTCCAATGAATTTATCAATGAATATAATCCGGTTTTAAGTGCAGCACCCGCATCTTACTCTGAGAAAATAGATGAATCAGATATTCCTGCAGTCCCTTTGCCGATTGATGATTTAATTTCCTCATATGAACCAGAAGAATCTTCAGGTTTGGATTGGCTAGGAGAAGATACTTGGGGTGACCTGGTTGATGACGTTGAATATAATGATCCCTCCTATGCGGAAGACTCCGCAATTGTTTCTGATTTGTTTCGCCAATTGGATGAGCAAGCAGCAACGGAACAACCCATGATGAACGCTGAGTTAATCCAGGAGTTTGGTGATGATACCTCTCCACAGCAACCTTACTCTGCAAAGCAACCCGTAAATGATAAAGCTGCAGGTAATATGCAAAATAATTTCAGTTTTATTTCGGGTACTGATAACAGCTTTGAACAAAGACCAATTTCTCAAATAGCTTCTTTGGGAACTGAAGAAGTTGCAAAATGGAATGAAGTAGCTGGTTTAGAAAAAGTAAACCAAGATATTACCCACAGCGTTCAATCTTCACATATTAATCGAAAAATTACTGGCTCTAGACATACTAATTCTGCTGTAGTTAACTTCAAGCACTTTTTTAAAAAGAATTCATGGTCTGCTGTTGGTGCACTTAGTGTTACTGCAATTACACTTGTGACTTTAAGTTGGTTATGGCGAGGGGAAGATAAATCTAATTTACAAAGTCTCCCTGAAATTGGTGAACTTCGAAATGAGACAGATCGTGGTCGCGAACGACCCAAAATAAATCTTAAAGAAGATGCAACAGGGGTTGTGACTCAGTATGCGATCGATAACTTAAATCGGGGAGAGCTGGAAGCAGGTTTACAAGCTGTTGAAGAATTACTCAATCGGGGAACCCTAAGTAAGGCTCAAGCAGTTTTAAAATCAATACCCCTACCGCAAATTGAGAATCCATCTGTCAATTTTTTACGGGGTCGACTAGCTTGGCAATTTATGCAACAACGAAATACTCGTAGTGGTTACACAGTAGATGATGCACGTCGTTATTGGGATAGTGCAGTTAAAGCAGACCCGAATTCATCTTTGTATAAAAATGTTGTGGGATTTGCTTACTATGCGGAGGGTAATCTGAATAGAGCAAATGATGCTTGGCTTCAATCATTGAGTTTGGAAATTCAGCCAAAGAATCGTTCTAGAGCTCCGAGTAGTGCAAATTCTTCTGGTGGTAAACAAAAACTATCCAATAATGCTTTGCAAGCTTACGCAGGATTAGCTTTGGGTTTTTATAAAGCAGCCTCATCACAACCCCCTGGTAAACGAGAGCAATATCTTAATGAAGCAATTAAAATGAGAAATACCGTACTTGACCACGATCCTTTGGGATTTCAGGTAAATGAACTAGGGAAAAATTGGTTGTGGACGGATAGTGCGATTAGAGATTGGCGAGCTATTTTGAGGTTGAAATATCAAGAATAATCTAAATTGAATTAATTTTGATTGAATTAAATTGAATCGAAGATTCCCGAACACTTGAAATATCTCAGTTACTTGGTATCTTTTAAAGGACCGAGAAAAGTTGGTTGCGGGCGGGTAATGTGAACTTCCCACAATGCCTTTAAGGTAGAAAATTTTTCTCTCAATGAATAAAACATCACATTTCTAAAAGGATATACTTCCCAATCAGGAGTACCTAAGCCAATGGAATTTACATGCAGACGATTACAAAGATAGACTGCGCGAGATAAATGAAATCTTTGAGTAACTATAACCGCTTGCTCAATTCCAAAAACTTTCTTGGCACGGTAACAACTTTCATAGGTACTAAAACCTGCACGATCAAGAGTTATATCCTCTGGTGATACACCAAGTTTTACAGCATAATCTTGCATAGCTGTGACTTCATCATAATCCTCACGGCTATTATCACCACTCATTAGTAGTTTTTCTACACGTCCTTGCTTGTAAAGTTTTGCTGCTGCTGAGACGCGGTCAGCCAGCATAGGTGTAGGAGTACCATCGGGAAATATGCCGGCTCCAAGGACAATTGCTATGGGTTTTGAAGTAACTTCGGAATAATTATTATAACGTCGGCTACTAGTAATTAAACTTACATATAAATTTAATCCAAAAGCTATACATATTGTACTTAAAAATAATAAAACAATAGAAAATCGCCAGTGCAACCAAAACCATTTAGGTAGCATACATTTATTTAAGTTCAAATCAACTGATTTAAGGTATGAATATATACTAAGTTATTGATTTTTATTTAACTTGAAATATTAGTATTATTTGCAATTCCAGTTCAAGAACATTATCTAGAGAGACGACAAACTTCTACTCCTCTACCATTTAAAGAACCTTGCATACCTATGCTAACAGCTTTTACCCTTTGTTTGGGCGTACCATGATGGTGTCTACTACCCCAAGCATAATCTCCAATACTGTAAGCAAAAGTCGCTATTTCTCGAATATCTTTTGCGTCAAAAACTATATCAGGTATCAGACCCAAATATACTCCAGCTAAACAGTCTGCTTGTAATTCTGTGAATGGGGAATATTTGGGGGTAAATCCATGTGCTGTTTGCATTGCATGGGCGTATTCGTGGGCAATAATATAAGCCAATGCTGCATCCCCATACCGGTAAGCCATGCGGATATCTCGTCTCATGATGTAAACGGTATGATCCAGTTTGCAATAATGGCTGCTGTGAATTCGTCCGCAGCGAGTGGGAGAATTTTCGCGAATATTCCAAATTAATCTAGGAGTAGCTTTATAACCGTGAATCTTTTGGATTCCAGAATACACCCCATCTACTACAGCTTGGGGGTGCAACTCTCTCGCTTGGACTGGTAATGTAGCGAAAACATAGCCCAAGCTAATTGCTGCTGCAGTTAACGACTGTAATATTTTCATTTAAAATACTTTGTGATTTTATATCTCCCCTATAAGATATTTCACACAAAACTCAGTCTTTTCTGAAAAAATCATTTTAATTTAATTGAAAAAAATCGGATATTTGTTGGATTTGGTAAATAAATATAAATTAATAATTTACATCATGCGTAAATCAGAAAAAACTGGAGTGATTATTTTTGCTTACACACTTAGTTTTTACTTGGTTGAAAAATTCTAAAGATTTACTTGACGGTGATATTTCGCGATCGCTAAAAATTGCCTTCTGTTTTTTATGAATGCTTCTCATGTGCTTTTTTACAGTATTAGGTGTAATTTCTAGTTCTACAGCTATTTGCTTATAGGTGTAATTAGCTCGGGAAAGTAACCAAACTTGAGTTTCTCTTGGTGTTAGTCCATAAGCTTGGGCTTCTTCTACTGCAATATTTCTCATTTCTTGATAGCGATCGGCAAGTGTGAGCAGTAAACAAGGATTTTGGAGAATTGTTAACTGAAGCCATCGGGCTTGAATATATAATGCTGTAGAATTGTCAGTTAAAATTTCTGATTGAATGAGCCAATGTTGTTCTGGAAATAAATGACGGCTATGGATTAAAGACTGACATAAGTGCCAGATTTCTTGAGGAACCTGGGTTATTGAATTATCTTGATTCAGCTGACGTAAAATTCTCAAAGCATTTTTATTCGCATAAATAACTTCCCCATCTATTCCTAGAATCAAAATACCATCTACTAAGTCTTCAACTATCGTTGAAATTAATTCTGTTGAGTCTAAGTTATCAACTGTAGGTAAAGAAGATATTTCTGTCACAGACTTAGTTTTTCTGTAATCAGCAATTAAATGATTTGACTTATTGCTTTGCATCACCCTGTTCCTTGATAATTCTCTGCTGGATTTACAGCTAGCTTTAACTCGCAGCATTGACGCACTAGATTCAAATTCTAGAATTGCGGTAGAAGTTTAGATTATGAATATGGATGTAGTGAAGTATTGAATATCTTGATTTACAATCAGTTTTAAATATTTGCCTACAAACTTAATTATTCATTTTTGGGAGAGAATTCGCTTCGTCCCACACAGTTGATTAAGAATGTGAGCAGTTGTTAACTGATATCCCAGTAAGGAATAAGCACCATAATGGACTGGAATTTTTTTATCCACAAGTAAATATGCTTATTTAATTTGAAGTATAAGTTACTAAATAAACCATGCAAATTACTCTATTTGCTAAACTAGGTTTTTAGATTCTTGCTTTATTGAGGGTTATTATAGTTAGTTATCAAGAGTTTTTACTGATACTTCAAGAATCTATTTTTGCATCATCTCTAAAGAGATCAATCAAAAGAAAGTAATTATTATTACTACTATGGATTTTACTTATTTTACTTGCCTTCCCTTAAAATTTCATTTTCTAAACATCTTATAAATACCAAAATCACTTATGCTCTATCTAAAATATTATTCTGTAGTTATGAGTGTTTGGTGTTTATTCAGACAAGTGATTTTACTATTCAAATAATGTTACTTTAAACTTAATGTTTAATTTTGAGGAATCTGTGAACAAGTATATATAAGCACTATATAGTCTATTTTCACATCGATTAGTAAATAATTGTCAGCTATCTAATTATTTTCAGATTTATATTAAATAATCAGAGCTATATATTGGTATTGCAGGAAATTTTACGTTAGTAGCAAGTTATAATTTCCGCAATTTTGAGCAGAATAATAGTTTCTTACCAACAAGTAATGTTTTTATAGTTGTAAGCAAAGTCAGCTTATGCAACACGTTAGTTTAAGACAAAAAATACACCTGTGATATTTTAAATCAAAATACTAAATTCACTTATAGAGACGCGAAATTTCGCGTCTCCAAATAGTTTTCCTGATATCACTTGTATAGTTTGTAAATCAAGATTTTGTCGCATATTTGCCAAAAAAGGTTAATTTCAAGTTGCAGATTTACACATTTACTAAGTTGTATTATTTATCGAAGAATTTAGTGTGGCTCGAATTTTTACTTAGTTTTCTCGTAACTCTAGAAAATTAATGTACTCTGCTTGCATCATCTCATAAAAAGATGGGTAGCGATCAGCACCTGGAAGCCAGTTAGCAAAAAACCAAGCTTCCCATTCTCCCTCTGTATTAATGACCTGGGGATTGAGTAGGTATATAGCAGAATCACCTTCTTGACTAATTTCTAGAACTGTTTGCAAGTACTCAAGTCGTAGCTTACTACAATCCTGAGTTTCTCCATAGGTAAAATATTCCGCATCGGAAACAAAGGGAATAATTCTACGATCTTCAGAACCATTAGCAGTGATATTTCTATAGTTTGTTGTTAAATACCCGGAAATAAAGTTATCAATCCAAGCTTGATGTCTGAGTGGGAACCACTCCAATTCCTCCGTGGACCAAAGGCGTTCAATAAAAGGTGTTGTTTGACGCCAACCGTTGCTCACTTTCAGAAACTCGCGGTAAGAAGGTGGTAATTTTACTTTCAAGCGAGTTTCAGCGTGATTTATTTGCTCTTCCGTAGCACCTGGATAACCCAACCAATTAGACTCTATTACTTCTTGCGGTAATCGATATCGCTCTTCTTGTAGTGACTCAATTAATTCATGGCTCCACTGTCTCAAGAAACTTTCCCAGTTGAAAGTACTCATTACGGTTTAGTTTAAACAACTTGAAGCAACTCCACCTCCAAGAAAGCTGGAGGAGCAAGTTTACCTTGCAAAGTAATCAGTATTTGTAGGCGATAAATGCCTTTAGGTAAACTAGTTTCCGGTAAAACACTATTATAAGAAAATTGGTTTTCAACTAGAGAAGTAGGCAAAGTTTCGCCAATGATAGTAACTCTTCCTGTAGTGCGATCGCGAGCATAAGCTTGAATGCGATAGCGGGGTGGATATGGGGTAACTTCGGGTGAAATTGTTCCTGAAATTTTCCAAGCAACCTCCAAAACAAAGGGTTTGTTACTGTTAAGGGAACCAGGAAAAATCTCTAAGTTACTTACCAAAGGTACTTTTGTTTGTGGTGGTTGTAGCACACGTAATTGCTCGAACTCAATTCGTAATGGTTTACCTACCACTGCTTCTAGTAAACCTGACGTAGGTTCTGGAGAAATAATTTCATTTAATTGTTCTTGCAGCCAGTTTGATAGTTGTTCGGTTTCAATTCCTGACCAAATAGTCATCTGAACGCTATTCTGTTGACTTACCACCGTGCGTTGTTCGGTTTGCTCTGCTGTTGTTTTACTTTGAAATTCCACCAAAAAAGAGGCTAAGGAATTCCATTCTTCTGTATTATCCTCCACAGTTGCGTTGCTTTCGTCGTTTGCGTTATTTTCCTCAATTACGTTACTCTCATCAATTAGATTACTACGATCACTGTTGTTACTTTCCTCACTGTTGTCACTTGCTGTTACTTCTTGTGAGGATGAGGACAGTAATTCTTGAGCCTGGAGGATCCAATCACTAATTTCACTACGATTAATTACCTGCTCTGCAGCTTGTAAACTGGACTCGATTTCCTGGACTGAAGCAGTGGCTAAATCAGCAATAGTATTAATACCAATTGTCGCTAACAATTGTTGTCTAACTGTTCCAATTCCTCTAATGATTGTCAGATCGCTCTGTTGGTTATCCCTTTCTTCGGAGGAATTACCTGTAGGTGACTCATCAGTCATCACTACTCTCCATCACATTTGATTTGACATTATTTGTTTATTTTTATGATTGAGAGAAAAGCTGGCAGGAAAACTTTTCTTTTACCTGCCATTTTCTTTTACCTGTCAAATTAGCTATTTCGTTCTATGTTGTAATCCGGATTGTAAAAACAAAATAGTTTATTTACTCGTAGCAAAATTTAGAATGGTTCATAAACTTGGAGATACACTCTTGCCACATAACCAGCACCAAAGAGGAACTGAGCACAGGGATGATCGCAAGGACCTATATTTGCTACTGCAGCAATTACGTAAAACCCTTCTGTTAGACCTGCACTATCAGGAGTACCTTGATAAACAACTTCGTATTCAAATACGTCCTTTTTGGTTTTTACATAAGCAATTAGGTCTTTTTCTGTTGCTTTATGACCGCAGCCTTCAGCACAGAAGTTGACTTCGATCTTAGCTCCTAAACAAAGCAGCAGTCTGGTGAGGGAAGTATCATTAAACTTAATTTTTACCCTGGCTTGAAACTCCTCATTAGTGGCAATAATATATGGTGAGTTACTAAGAGCGACTTCTAGAGGAGGTGGAGGTGGTTGATCCGAACCACCTACCTGCAGACCGGACATTTCGAAGAAAACTGGACCGAGAATATTTTTCGAATAAGTTTCTGTTGCTGTATATTGAACAGGTGGTTGCGCTGCCATAATAATATCCTTGCTTGTTACTAATACTGCATCGGATGAATAAATCAATAACGCTATAAGCTTTGTAAAATATGCTTTTTAAGCTCGTTTACTCCTGACTTATCATCTTGTTTTCATCATGGCAAAGCTAACCAAAGTTGAAAATTACCCTGGTGGGATACCATTATTCCTCTACTTAAAAAGGCTATGAATTGGCAAAAAATACTATATATTTTTAGTTTTTAGGAAATAATTAGTATTCTTAAAAATAGCAATCAACTTGTTTTTTTGAAGAGATATTATATTTTCAGCAGCAACGAAAATAGGAGCGAATGCGGGTTCAATGCTACAATTATCAACTAATTACTGATTTTAGTAATCATCAATAAAGCATCTAACAGTATCCTTAAGGGGTACCATTAATACGTAAGATTTAATATAAGTTTACATATTTTTCTATTAGAGATAACTTGGGAAATAACAAATAAGAAGCTAAACATAAAGGTTTGCTTCCCATTTACTCTTGTTTTCAGATATTTTTTTCAGGTAAATATTTACTTTCCAACAGCAGGAGTAGCTAAATCGACTTTTAATCTGTTAAACATCGTTTCTCGAGCTTTCATCGCCAATTTATCTTCTAATGGTTTGAGTGTGATCGGTTGCTGATACTTTAAGCGTAATGCTGTTTGAATTAGCCAATCAGCAACAAAAGGATTTTTTGGTAGTAGTGGTCCATGGGAGTAAGTTGCGATCGCATTTTGATAGAAAGCACCTTCGGTTCCATCTTCTCCGTTATTCCCTAACCCGTAGATCACTTTTCCTAGTACTTCTACCTTTCCTCCTTGTGTATTTACCCTGGTGCGTCCACCATGGTTTTCAAAACCAACCAGATAAGGAGTAGCTCCTCCCAATATTTCTTTTAATTCTTTAGCTAAACGGGAAGCTGTGACTTCGATGACTAAATTACCAATGCAGCGCTTAACGTCGTCACCAGGGTGTACTGATACCATGTCCAATATTCCCAAACCTTCAATACGCTTTCCTAAGCCTGGTTCGTAATAATGTCCTAATAGCTGTGGTGAACCACAGGTAAATACACCGGGAGTTCCACTATCGAGTTTTTCCCGCATGGCGTCAGCTTTTGCACCTTGCAAGTCGCGCATGACAATTTCTTGTTGACGATCCTGGGCTCCTCCACCAACAATTACATCAACTGATTTGATATCTTCTGCTGTAGCATTTTGGTCTAAGGCTTGAATCCTGACATTATATCCCCGCCATTGGGCGCGACGTTCTATAACGATAACGTTACCCCGGTCTCCATAGGTACTCATTAATGTGGGGTATAACCATCCAATAGTTAATTCTAGTTCTTGATTAGCCATAGATTTGATTGAATAAGTTTAAAGGTTTAAAAGTTTTAATAAGCAGCAATAAAGCTCACGTTGATTTTTGGCACATTAATGTATAGCGTTAAGCTGCACCATTAGCTACCAGATGTTTAGGTTTTGTTGATAGGATTTTTTGATTGATTTACGGTCGTAAGACACGGTGCATGTCTAAAACAGGAGGGGCGATTTCTGTCTGGCTCAGCATATCGTGAATTTGTCCTCGGTGATGTGTCTGATGATTAAAAAAATGTGACAATAGCATATCAACCGGATCGGTATAAACCTTATTCTGATTATTTACGTAGCTTATTGTCCCGGTCAGAAAATCTTGATTTAAATGAGACATGAAATTTTCTATTTTCTCATCTTCTAATACACGTATTTTCCACAATTCTTCAAAGTCATCATAGAGAATAGCCTCAAGTCCGGTAGAAGACATTTCTTGACCTGTAAAGCGTCCCATCCAAATTCTGTCACCAATGAGAATATGATTGAGTGTCCCATAAATACTTGTGAAAAAGGCTAGCCTTATTTGTTTCAGTTCTTTGTCTGAAAGCTGGGAACATGCACCATATAACTTGTAATTCGCTAAAGTATTATATCTTGCCAGCATTTTAAAATGTTGTATCAACATACTCTTTTATTAACTGTATTTTTTCGCATGCAGTACTAAGTTTTACAATGTGTCAAGTATAAAAAAATATGTATCAATGAGTTTGAATGCCAATTTTTTGTGGTTATCATGAGCAGTGGCGATAGAAGAATTTTGTAAGTAAGGAAATTGTGAGTTAACAAGTTGTGAGTTAACAAATTGTGAAATAACAACTGTGGACTAACAAATTGCTTATCTACGCCTAGATTCTATCTAAATCAAGCAAAAACATTTTGTTTGACTAGCTCTAAAAAGTTAACTTTTGAGCAGCAATTTTCTTTTTTACCGCGCGGTTTATAAACATTAAAACTCTTTTTGTTTAGTTGTAAACACCACGATTATTCAGGGAAAAATAATGGATTGCAAAACAGCCACTTTGGTCTACCAAACTGAAGATCATTTAGGAAATATCCGCAGAATTTTTCCAGAAGCTTGGAAGTTTTTAGAGGAAGTATCTTTTGCTTACGTCCAAAGTAAGCCGGATAATTTTGATTCAGAAATTAGAAAATTGGTTGGTGAACAGCCTTTTAAATACAGAATGGTTCACCGCGATGATAAAGACCAGTTAACTAAAGATTTGGGAGATTTACTAGGCGATATCACCTCAAGATTGCTATTAGAACAACATTTTTCCAAAGTAGTTGGTCAGTCAGTTTATTTCAGCACTATTTGCTGTAATAGTCATTTAACTGCAGACCACGAATTAACTTTGGAAGAAGTTTTACCCCTACAGTGTGCAGCAGTTAAGTTGCAGTAATAGGGGATGGGTAATTGGTAATTGGTAATTGGTAATTGGTAATCGGTAATTGGTAATTGATAACTTGTTACTCATTACTCATTACTGTGCGCTTACGCGCCCCGCTGCGCTAACATTACTCATTACTTATTACTTAATTACTCTTCCCCAAATCACCTTATCTTCTTCCCTGTTAAGATTTCTCGCACATCTAACATCGCTGTATATGTCGGTAAGATGTGTAACGTCTCATCATCTGGGGTGTTCTTTAAAGCTACATCAATTGCTTGTTTTAAGTCCTGTTGGATTATTAGATTTAACTTACTGTCAGCGGTGTTTTCGCTGTAGCGCAGGCGTAAAGCCATATCGTAAACGCGATCGCCACTAACCACTAAAGTTCCACCACGTTCGACCAGTTTTTCAGTATCAACATCCCAGATCCAAGATACGTCTTCACCATCCTGTACTCGGTCGTTAAGTACCAGCAGGGTGGTTTTATCATTACTTTGGGTAACTACGCGAATGGTTTCATTAGTCCCAACAGGGTTTTTGGATAATAAAATTCTTACTCGTTTACCATCTATTTCTAATTCTTCTGCGCGTCCAAATGCTGCTTGGAAAGTTGGAATTGTATCGTGGATAGTTTTTTCATCAATTCCCAATTCAACAGCAGCGGTTGCTGCAGCTAAAGTATTGTATTTGTTATATAAACCAACCAAAACTTGTTCCCATTCTTGGCTATTGAGGGTGGGTTGACTTTTACTGAAACCACAACTAGGACAAGTAAAATCTCCCAAATGGGATAAGTACACACCTTGATAATCTAAAGAATGTCCGCAACGGGGACAGTAAATTGAATCAACTGCATGTTGGATTTTTTCTAAATACTTTTTGGGTTCACTTAAACCAAAAAATGATACTTTTTGCTTCAACTGCTGACCGAGGTAGCATAAAGTGGGATCGTCAGCATTAGGAATAACTACCGTATCTGCAGGTAAGGTAGAAATCACCTTTGTCCAGCGCTTGCTGATACTATCAACTTCCCCATAGCGATCGAGTTGGTCACGAAATAGGTTTAAACAAAGAATAATTTTTGGTTGAATTGGAGTAAGTACTTTGGGGACAATATTTTCATCTACTTCCAAAATGGCATAGTCTACATTTAAATCGCCAACAGAATTTGCACTCTCCATTAAGGCTGTAACTAAACCATTTTCCAGATTTGCACCCGTTGCATTATGTGCAACTCGATACCCTTTACGTTCCAAAATGCTTCTTAATAGTAGGGAAGTAGTAGTTTTACCATTTGTCCCAGCAATCAAAATTATTCCACTTTTTACCTGCTGACTTAATAATGTCAAAAGCTGCGGTTCAATCCGACGAGCGATAGAACCAGGTAAAACTGATGCTGCACCTAAACGTAGCGATCGCACAAAAAAGGTGACACTTTTAGCGACCGATACCGCCAATCCCAATCGCAACTTATCTGCAAATTGAATATCTTTTCCCACTTTACGTACTCAATTCAAACAATAGTTGTTAGCTTATAGTCTTTTGAATTAGAAACAGGATACTTAACTGTGCTTTAAGCAAAGCTTTATCCCTGATTTGGGGTAGATGTACCAGTAGTACGTTCTACATTATGAATCGGGCATGTCTTATAATAAGCGCGAGTTTAACGAATCCCCACTCAAAAAGCCAGTCTTCACATCACAAAATTTATTTGTCATTGTTTCTTTTAATAGGGAACAGAGAACAGAAAACAGTTAACTGATAACTGTTAAACGTTATCTTAAAAGTTGATGAATAGTGGAAGTAATTATATTTCTACCGATTAGTTCCCTAGTCAGTACAGTTCAGCATGAAAATATCAAAGCAAAGGTTGTTTTAATGATTCAAGTCAGGTTGCAATTCTTACGTCGATTTATTTGTAGATTCCGGCAGTTTTTGTTGCTTTTCTCAATATTATTTTCTCTGCTCGTCGTCTTTACTCAGCCAGCATTTGCAGGTATTGATGATGACAGGTATGACGGTAATATTTTTGTCGTGTATGCCGGAAATGGTTCTTTAGTACCACCACAAGCTACCTTGGCACAAGCCTTAGCAGAACATAAGCCTGCAATCCTAACTTTTTATGTTGATGATAGCAGTGATTGCAAAAAATATGCGATCGTTGTTTCCCAAGTTCAAGCTTACTATGGTAATGCGGTAGAGATTATTCCAGTAGATGTAGATACCATTTATCAGAAAAAAACCTATAGCCCTAATGAACCAGGTTACTACTATACCGGTGGTGTTCCCCAAGTTGTAGCTTTTAATAAGGCTGGAGATGTCATCTTAAATGAGAAGGGTCAAGTACCTTATGAAAAAATAGATGATGAATTCAGGAAAGTGTTTGATTTACTACCTCGCACTGAGTCGGCAGAACTAAAGCGGCGCTCATTTAATGAGTTCAGTAGCGAATTAGCGCAATAATTTTTTGGACAGGCAAGTCAGTCTGTCCCCTTATTTTTTAGTAATATTAGATACTACATCTTAGTGGTATTCGAGAGATAATATTGTTATGTTTTGGTAGATTTAAATAAAAGTTGACTGGGAAAACAATAATTTATTGGACAATAAGTTTAGCTGGTTTATATAGCTCAATACCCAATGACAGATAGAGTGGGATCTGATGTCAAAGGTTTATAATACTGACGATTTAATTCAAATTTTGGCTTCCGAACGCCAAGCTTGTCTTAAAGGAGAACGATTGAAGTTAGAGGTTACTGTTTCTGGTAATCCCGTAATCGATCAGTTTATCAGAACAGATGGACTACAAAAATTTACCGCTTATCAAGAATTTAAAGCCGCAATTCATGATTATCAACGGGAATACCAAGTTTCTGGAATTATTGTACAGGAAGTAAAGGTTAAAGGTAAGACCTTGCGCTATCCTGAAGTTCATCCTCAATTAATTGCGATCTCCGATGACTTGGAAATTCTAAAAGAAGCAAAACAATCCATCCTGGAGTTTTGGGAACGAGTTTCCCCCGGGATGGATTTATATTTGAGTTTTAATAGTGGTAAACAATATCAACAAATTAAGCAAGTTGATGTAGATAGAATTATTCTCAGAACTGAATGGGCTAGTTTAAATGCTTTTGAAAAGTCTGATTTTTTGGAAATAATTTTACAATTAGGTTGGGGTAAACCTGATGAAGCTTGCTATCAAAGGGGATTTCCTGCTTCTGGTAGTGAATTCATTCATGCAGTAAATCCCGGAAATTTACCAATCGGCTGATTTATTGATTTGTAGCGATAATAGATATAGATATTTTAGAATTCAGGATCGGGAATTATAAATTAGGATTCAGGAGTCAGGAGTTAAAACTACTCTCATATTTAATTTTCAATTTTTTCCTGGAGAAAACCAACTAAATTTTGGAGAAAAGATTGACTCATATTAGTTTTACTTACAGTATCGAGTTCTGTTCCTAACTTTGAACTCGTAACAGAACTATTTTCCTGTCTTCTTGTTTGAGATAATTTTGAGTATGATGAATTCACTAAATTTTGAGTACTCAAATTTTGAGTATTTTGCTGGTATTGAAGTTCTTTTACTTTGTTTTCTGTGTCTTTAGTTTCTGTAACTTTACTTAAAGCATCTGTTTCAGAAAAAACTTTTACTTTATTATTACTGCTATGGTTCTGCAGCTGCTCCCCTAAATTATCCCTACTTCCAAGACTATTACTACCCTTTAACATAAAAACTTCTTCAACTAAATTACTAACAATTAGTCGAAAAGCTATTTGCTGTACTTTTTCCAGAGGAAACTTAAGTTCTTCAGATATTTTCTGTACAGATGAACTACCATTAGCATATTTCCATACTTGGGATTCCTTATACTCTAAGCGGATTTTCGGTCTTTCTTGGGTCTTAGCCAAAATGCTAGAGGTTGGATCTGGTAGTTTAGCTGATAGCTGATTCCACTCTTCTAAATTGCGCAAACCCATAAGCGTAGCTTCCGTTGCAGGTATACTTAAACCGGTCATTTCTGCTAATGGGAGGGAAGAATTTGCTTCAAAATTGAACTCTGCATTATTAAGCTCAAATAAGGGTGAAATTTTTTCAGTTACTTGAGCGCGAAATAAAAGCATTAACTGCTCTGCTTTGACTATTCCTTGAGATTTGAGGTACAAACCCATTGTTGTTTTAGTGGAAGAATGTTCCTCAAAATCCTTCAAAGTTAAGTTACTCTTATTCCAGCCTCGCTTGGAAAGTATTGATATTAAACCCTGATTATCTAAAGACTCAGCAGCAGCTAATATACGACCCTGTTGCAACCAAATATAATGAGTTTCAGTTATTAAATTAGGATGTAAATTATTAGAACTTGAGTCAGTGGAAGGCGAATAGTTAGATGGTAAATAGTTAGATTGTGAATGCTTAGATTGTGAACTATTAGAATTTAATTGACGAATTGTTAGTAAACCAGTCTTATATCCTTCTTCTAAAAACCGAAATAACTCTGGTAAAGAAAATTGTGATAAATAACCAGTAAATGCCATATCTTCCCTTATCAAATATCAATAGTTAGTAATTATCCTGTAATTGTTCAATTTTATACTATGTTATTTAAGTTTTAATGTAATTAAAGAGTCTTGATTAAATAGTATAAAAATAGTTTCAGTATTTTTGATTTTATGACTCTATTTTTATGACTATACTTTTATGATTTTATCTTTATGGATTTTTTGATGAATTTCTAAATACTAAATTTTTGCCAATCTTTGTAACGAATAAATTAGCAAACAACTAAGACTAAAATCATAACTAACTGTGGATATAGTGTTAGTTATTTGCAATCAAGAATAACTTCTAAATTATCGAGCCAAATTATTCATCCAAAGTATCAATTTTTATTATTAAGTTACTTAGTTAGGTCAAACAAAAAACAAAAATATAACTTAAATTTATCCCGAGATAGACGATGCTTCCTTCTTTGAATTATTCATATAGTGCTGTACTAGAGTCATAATTGTTTTTGCTACAGATGATGTTTCTGTTGGATTAACACTGACAATTGGTGGTCTGTTATGTTCGTGTATGTAGCCAAGAGCAATCGCAACATTTTCTTCAGTCCAAGCACCCGGACAATCAATATGGGTTAAACCAATAATCATTGGGATTTGCGCTTGTTGATTCATGTAGTTGATTACACGACGGGCGTAACGGAATTCACTCGGTCTATGAGCCGCGACTAACAATACATAAGCATGGGCTTTGCGGATTAACATGTCCCACATAAAGTTAAATCTTTCTTGACCAGGTGTACCATAAAGGTGTAGTGCCATATCAGAACCGAACTGTAATCTTCCAAAGTCAAAAGCAACCGTAGTTCTCTGTTTGAGTAATGCTGTTTCATCTGTTGCGTGGCGATCTGTATCCACGACTTCTATTTCGCTAACCGAACGGATAAACGTTGATTTTCCCGCACCCACAGGTCCAGTCACAACTAAACGCATTATTTCCATATACTTGTTTAATTAAAATAGATGACAAATTTAGCTGGTATTTTTTAAAGTCAAAAAAAACAGATGGGACTGTTCCCGAGAAAATATATTTGGATCTTCCTGGGAACTTAACCTTCGCGCGAATTATTAATATAAAACAAGAATCACTTGGGCAATATACTACATTAAAATCAGCTTAAGTTCTGAAACAAGACGTTTAATTTCTAACATTAATAAACCTTGTTTAACCGAGTGACTGGCTAGTACTAAAAGTAAAGCTTCCTCACCACAGTTAGTCAGTACTCCAATTCCCCGGTCCCCTTCAACATAGATACGTTCTGTAAGCCCTCTATCCAATTCACTTCCAATTCGCTCTCCTAAAGATAGCATCGCCGCTGACATTGCCGATACTCTTTCATCATCCATACCTGGAGGTAAAGCTGCAGCAAGGGATAATCCATCAGGAGTTACAAGGGTTGCACCTTGAATATCATTGGTACCGCTGACAAAATTTTGCAAAATGTTTTCTAACTTGGCGGAATTAATTGCCATTTTCGATAGCCTCTTGATTTTCCATTAATTGAATAAGAGTATTTATTTCTATATTTAATCTATGTTTGCAATCTGAATAGTTAAATCAATTTAGTATTTAAGTAGTGTGTTTCCGGTATTGATTATCCTAAAACAGAAAATTCAAACACGTCATGACTACCTCCGCGCAATACAGATTCTACTTGTTTGCCTCGCAAGCGTTTACCAAATACTTGTTCTAAAATTCCCCAAACTGCACCTAATGTGAACGTACATTTGCGCATAGAGCCTTGGGGTTCAGCGGCAGAACACAATGTTTCAGAAGCAATAACTCTAATAATATCGCCCTCAGAGATGATTTTTTCTACGTTACAAAGACGAAATCCATCTTTACCGAGCACACTTTCAATTTTACTGGTAACTGTGTCTAAAGAGCTTGATAAATTTGCTAGCTCTAATTCTTTTGCTAGCTGCTTACCTCGCGAACGACCAGCAGCTGTTAAAGCAATAGCAGTTGCTTTCTCTCCTAGAGCTTCTTCCATCCCCACAACTGCGCTTTTGTAACATACGACGGAGCATAAATCTCCTAATTCCGGACGTGCCATTAAAAATAATACTCCTTGTTTATAGCAGCTCGCATTTTCGATTATCTAGAGTACAATCTTCAACGCCAACAGAGGTTACACTTATAACTAAACTTGTCATTTACAGTTGCAGTTAGTATTTTCACTGAAATTCAAGCTTGTTACTGTAAAGTAATTATTCCATAACAAATTACTTTTTAATACCAATGTAAATCGATTTTATTCATTTATTACTTGGACTATAGATGTAATATTATTTATTCAGATTCTTAAAGCATTTTCTAAGATATAGATTGTTGGATTATGCTCCAATAAACAATCTTATGCATTCGATAAAATATTGAAAATTATATTTTTTTCTATTTATCAATAAAATAGTATCAAACACTACAATAAATATTATGTATTTAAATTATGTTTTATGAATTGATTTTGATCGTATTTTCCCTGAATTAATTCAGTGGGATAAAATATATGAACTTGACGTTTTTAATTATACTGAAAACCCCAATAAAATGAAAAAATAGTAGTTTTTGTTACCTCTGAATTCCATGGACGAAGGGGCTAAGTTATGGTTTGTTTAAACTTAGCTTGACAGAAAACAAAGTTTAGTAGCTAAAAATAAGTAGCTAAAAATCCTATTGATTTCCGGGTAGTTACGGCAGAATAATATGCTGTTCTTCTGTACAATGTGTAAAACTCCCACAGTTTAGTAGCGGGAATTCAGTTTACCGAGTTAGAGTTACTATGCTGCTTGTGGCTGTTTACTGCGGCACGCAGATTATTATCATGTGCTGATAGAAGTTGATTGCTAGCTTCTTTTCCTAAGCCAGTCCAATGCATTAATAGGGCTAACTTGACTCGCTTTCCACTGCGACCTAACAAAACATTAGCAGTATCGCGAGTTAAACCAGTAAGGTCTTGTAGAATTCGCAAAGCACGGTCGTGTAATTTCTGATTTGTGACTGCAACATCTACCATGCGATTACCATAAACTTTGCCTAAACGTACCATTACACCAGTAGAAAGGATATTTAAGGCTAGTTTTGTTGCTGTACCTGCTTTAAGGCGAGTGGAACCTGCTAAGATTTCAGCTCCGGTTAACAGCCGAATATCAATATCTGCTGAACTGGAAACTTGATCTTGGGGGACGCAAGTCATAAAAATTGTTGTTGCTCCCACAGCACGAGCTCCATTCAAGGCTCCGAGAACGTAAGGAGTTGTTCCACCTGCTGTAATACCAACTACTACATCTAGTTTATTAATTTGGTATTCGCCAATGATTGCTTCTCCATCTTCAGTGTTGTCTTCTAGTTGTTCGGAACTGCGTCTGAGTGCTTTGTCTCCACCAGCAATAATTCCCTGTACTAGTTCGGGAGGAGTACAGAAGGTTGGTGGACATTCAGATGCATCTAGTACTCCTAATCTTCCAGAAGTACCCGCGCCGATGTAAAATAATCTGCCACCCTGACTTAAATTTTTGGCAGTGCGATCAATGGCTTCTGATAATTGTTTCTTTGCGGATGCAACAGCTGCAACAGCTTTTTCGTCTTCCCGATTAAATAGCTCTACTAATTCTTCTGAACTAAGTAGATCTAAATTTAAACTGTCAGAATTAATCTGCTCTGTCAAAAGATGTCCGCGTTCGTGCAAGTTTGTCATCTACCCAATTATAATTTTTTCGAAATGGTTAATTTAACGGTCGTTTTTCTTCTGCAGAATCACCTCTGACCGCTGGCGATTATGATGATTGAATACATAATAAACTACATAATAAATTACAGTAATCCTTCCAGTTTGCGGCGAATCTTGTCAAGCTCGGCTTCCGACATTTCACCTGCTTGTGGACTTTCATTGTCTGCTGACTCTTCTGTTTTTGTGGAACTTTCTTCTGGCTTATCTGCTTCCCAGTCAGTTTTTTCTACGTTAACCTCTGGAGGAAGTACCAAAGAACCATTCGCGGGGACTAGCTCTGATTCGTAACCGGAACTGGCACAGAATTCATCTATTTCTTCAGAGTCAATTTCTTCCACAGTGGGTGAAGGAAAGTCTTGTGCTTCTAGCATCAATGCAAAACGATTTGCATCATCTTCTGATTCAAACATTAGCACCTTATCACGATCGCCAATGCGAATTGTATGAATTCCTTCGTTTTCCGTTCCTGCATTGAAAAGTAATACAAATACACGCATGGGTCTTATCTACCTTTCTTTTTGAATTTATTCATATTAAAGTTCTAGGTTGTAGAACTCAGAAAGTCGAGGTTAAACGATCGCTTTCCTGATATTTTCCTGACTCGATTAAAATCACTTAGCATATTAATTTTAGATGTATTTTGGATCTGACATTTCAGCCGAACAGGCAAAGCCACTGACAAGCTCTAGGTTCTTGATATTAACCGGTTAAGTAAGTCAGTTGTTAGGTTACCCCAACAATAAATTATTCCATATGAAGTTGTTAGCAATTGTGACAACAAAATTGGATAAGTCATTAATTGATATTTAATAGCAGCTTACGAACAAAGCTTCAAAATTTTAAAACTTCAATTCAAAATATCAAAACTTCAAAATATCAAAACTTCAAAATGTTTAAGAGGTATCTTTATTCTCCGGTATTTTTCCCCCAATATTCCCCAAGCGACTGAACGAACCATCTATTTCAAGTCATAATCTGAGCTAAGGTATGTATGCTGGATTAGAAATAAAAGTTGTTGTATAAAGATTATTTTTTATTGCGCGTTCCTAAAACTGGGCTAGTAAACGGTAAAACCACATGACTATTTCTCTCGATAACAAATCGACTCGGTTATTGTTTATCAGTCGCACAGGTATAGCCGTTGGTGGAATTTTAGCTGTGACAATGGCTAGTGGGCTTTGGCGATTACGAAATTTTGTCGAGAACGAACTAGCCCCATTAGCGGAAGAAAGCTTAACTAATATTCTCAAACGTCCAATTGAGTTGGGAGATGTCCAAGGTTTTTCCCTTGCGGGAGTACAGTTTGGGACTTCGATGATTCCACAGACTGCAACTGACCCTGACCGAGTAATTGCTGAAGCTGTGGAAGTTGGATTTGACCCGTTACAGTTGCTATTTCATCGCAAGTTAAAGCTCGATGTAACATTAGTAAACCCTGATGTTTATATTGAACAGGACGAAAGAGGCGTTTGGGTTGACACAAGTATAAATAATACGGGTCGGGAAGGATTCATTAAGATTGATTTAGATAAGTTACGGTTACACAATGCCAATTTAGTGTTGGTACCTTATCGTCCCCAAGAAGGAAAAGTCAGGAATTTTCCTGTGCCAAAATCCCAAGGTGTTACCGGTTTAAATGGGAATAAATCTGCAATATCCTTGAAATTTGATGGAGTTCACGGTATCGCCCAGTTATCAGACGACTACCAGCTAGTTAAGTTTCGCGTTAAAGGTAATCCGGCTTTAGGGGGAAGTTTAGCTTTAGAAGGAGAAGCCCGCCCTCGAACTTTAGCATTTAATTTTAATCTTAAAGCAAGAGAAATATTTGCGTCAGATATTACACGCTTAATACCTTTACCAGTTAATTTTCAAGCTGGTCGCGCTCGGGGGGATTTAAACATTCAATGGTCTCCAGGAAAGCAGGCGTTGTTGTTTGGTCGTGCAGATTTTGAAGACCTTAATTTAAAAGTACCCCAAGCTCCTAAAGCTTTTGTTAAGTCCCACGGACGCGTCCATTTTGACGGATTAAAAATGACACTCCGGGACGTGACAACGAATTATGGCAAACTTCCTTTGGTGGGTCAAGGAACCATTCATACTGCTAATGGTTACGATCTGAAGGCGAAGGTTAATGGGATTGATTGCCAAGTAGCTCAAAAAACTCTTGGTTTTACTTTACCGATTGATACAACTGGTTTATTAAAAGCAGATTTAAAATTAACAGGCAAATTATATAATCCATTATTATTAGGTAATGTTCGCAGTATTGAAGCGGCAAAAATTGATAAAGTAAATTTAAAAAGTGCTAGCGGACAATTTTCTTTTACTCCCACATCTGGTTTAGTTAAACTCACTAATCTTCGAGGTGAAGCGGCGCTTGGTGGACAGGCGATCGGGGGAGGGATAATTCAACTGGGTGAACAACCAGAAGTTAAGTTAAATTTTCAAGCCAAGAACTTTTCTGGGGATGCGATCGCCAAACTTTATAAGACAATTCCGCCAATAAGAATTGGTAATGTTGGAGCACAAGTTAGCATTAATGGAGTTCCCAGTAGCGCGCAGACAAAGATACAATTTCGAGCGCCCCAAGCTACTTATCCGATGCACGGTGAGGTGGTTGTTGCCCCGGACAAAAGTGTATCTTTTAGAGATGTGAAGCTAGCTATGGCTGGTGGTAGGGTTAAGGTTCGGGGTAACTGGAATGAAAAAGCTTGGAAGGCGATCGCTGATGCTGATGGGGTACAGGTAGAACGTTTTGCAAACCCGGAACTATTAGAAAATATATCGTTGGGTGATGCGAAACTTAAGGGTCGTTTAATTATTACTGGTAAATCTAATTCTTTTGGAGTTGCAACCATCCGTTCGCAAAGCGCACGAATATCTTTAGCTGGGGGAACGGTAGCGATTTCAGAGGTAGAATTAAATGAACAAGAGTTTAATGCCAAATTAGTTGCGAATGAGGTGCAGCTAGCACAGTTATTAGAACAAGTTTCTCCATTTGATCCCCTTGATGCTTCCTTGGATGGTTCTTTACAAATTTCTGGTTCGCGTCAAGAGACAGCTGTAAAAAATTTACGAGTTCGGGGTGAGGGTAAGTTAAATCTTGCTGGAGGTACTGTAAATGCTAAGAATATTGAACTAAATAATGGTTCTTATGGAGCAAAGTTATTTGCAAACAATATTCAACTAGCGCAATTAGTTCCCCAATTGTCAGGACAATTGCAGGGATTGGTCAAGGGCGAATTTGATATTACTGGTTCTGCAGAGTCTTTTAGTCCGAGTAGTATTAAAGCGAGTGGAAACGCACAGTTAAATCTTCCCGGTGGTGCAATCTATGCAAAGGATATCCAAATAGCCAACGGTCAGTATCAGACAAAATTAGAAGCAAATAAAATACCTTTAGAAAAATTAGCTCCCCAGTTACCCAAACAATTTCAGGGACAATTAACCGGTGAGTTCAATCTTGCTGGTTCTTTAAAATCTTTGCAAACACAAGGGATTCATGGTCAAGGAGAAGCTCGTTTAGATGTTGGTAGAGGTACATTAACAGCATCTAACATAAAGGTAGTCGGAGATCGCTATCGCACTCAGATTAATGCTCGGAATTTACCCTTGCAATCCTTCGCTCCAGTTCCGTCACAAGTCCAGGGAGATGTCAACGGTGAATTAAAAGTTACAGGGTCTTTAGAGTCTCTACAACCGGAAGACATTCAAAAACATGTTGAAGCAGTTGGTGAAGCAAAGTTGAATGTTGCTGGCGGTGAAGCAAGCATAGATAATATTCAGATTGCAAAAGGTAACTATCAAGCATTTATAGATGCAAGTGGGGTGCAGTTAAATCAATTTCATCCAGAATTACAAGGACAATTGCAAGGTAATTTACAAATAACTGGTAAGTTGTCCCAGCTAAATTTGGCCGGAGCACAAGCAGCAGGTAAAGTAAAATTATCCCAAGGAATTCCAGGTATTGAGCGACCTCTGCAGACAACATTTGCTTGGAACGGTGAAAGGTTAAATATCAAACAAGCCGAGGCTCCCGGTTTTAGTGCAAAGGGTTATATATCGGCGAACGCAGAAACAGCCGGAATGCCGGAAATTACGAATTTAAATCTTGATATTATTGCAAAAGATTATAATTTAAATTCCTTGCCTTTAAATCTCCCCAAGGTAGTTCGAGTTGCAGGTAAAGCTGATTTCCAGGGTAAAGTTACAGGAAAGTTACCTGTTCCCAATGTTCAAGGTCAAATAAGCGTTAAAGATTTACGAGTCAACCAATTAGATTTTGAACCTTTATTAAATGGAGATATTCAAGTTGGATCCGGGGGTGGCTTCAATTTAAATGTAGCAGGTCAAAATGACCGTATTGCCTTTAATTTGGATCGAAATCAGCAACCACGATCCTTTTCAGTGCGTCACAACCAAGCCTTTGCATCTGGAAAATTGCGTGGGAACAATTTAGCAATCAAGACAGAAAAAATTCCTTTAAAACTTTTTAATTTAAATTTACCACCGACCAGTATGGTTGGACCTGGAAGTGTTGCTGGTTCCTTAAGTGGAAATTTTCAGGTTAACAAAAAAACTTTTGCAACCACAGGTGATTTGACAATCGACCAACCACAAATTGGTAGAATTGAGGGCGATCGCCTTCTAGCAAAGTTTAACTTAGATCGAAATAAACTAACCTTAAAAAATAGCAGCTTTATAAAAGGTAAGAGTAAATATGAAGCTGTCGGTACCATCATTCAAGGGAACCAAGGACCGCAGTTAAAAGGTGAAATTAATGTCAATCAAGGAAAAGCTCAAGATGTTTTAGCAGCTTTTCAGTTATTTGAGCTAGAAGATTTTCAACATGGTTTTAATCGACCGACTTACGGTAAAGCTGGTGATCTTGGTGGAACTCAAGTTGTAGGTTTAGCAAATCAATCCTTATACACCCAACTACAACGCTTTTCCGAAGTTAAAGAACGCTTAAACCAACAGAAACAACAGGAACAGGATGCTTCTCCCTTACCAAAAGTTGCAGATTTAAAAGGAACTTTTGATACAAAGATAAAAATTGACACTCTTACAAGTAAAGAGCCAAAAATTGAATTCAATTTTCAAGGTCAGAATTTTGCTTGGGGTAAGAAAAACCAACCAGGTCGCTTTTACAATTTTGAACAGATTATTGCTCAAGGTAAACTTGACCGGGGAATTTTACAATTACGACCATTACGGATTGAATCGAAAAACCAATTAATAGCTTTTACCGGTAATATTGGCGGTACCGAACAGTTTGGTCAATTAAGGGTAAATAATTTTCCTTTGCAGATGCTGAATAACTTTGTGGAATTACCAGTTAGTTTAAATGGTAATATCAACGCCACAGCAGCGTTAAGTGGTAGTGTGGAAAATCCCCAAGCCCGGGGAGAATTGGAAATTACCGATGGTTATCTCAATCAGCAAGGATTACATTCAGCTAGTGCTAGTTTTAGTTACTCTAACGGACGTTTGAATTTTGGTAGCGATGTTGCAATTACCAGTGAAGAACCAGTGCGGATTAAAGGTAGCATTCCTTATCAACTATATGAGAGTACCTTTGCTTCCGATAACAAAAATATCCAACTGGATCTGCAGGTAAAAGACCGGGGATTAGCTTTATTAAATTTATTTACCGACAGATTAACCTTCGAAGAAGGTAAAGGAAAAATTGATGTTTCCGTACGTGGAACCTTAGAAAAGCCAGAAGCAATTGGTTTAGCAAAAATTGAAAACGCTACTTTTTCTGCTCAAGCTTTACCAGAAAAAATTACGGGAGTGACAGGAAATATTGATTTTGATTTTGACCGCATTATTGTCAATAATCTCCAGGGTCAATTTAGTAAAGGAAAAATCGCTGCGGTGGGAGTAATTCCCATATTTAATGATTTGCAAACTCAAATAGAAAATCCTCTGAAAATTGACCTAGAAAAATTAACTTTAAATATGAAAGGTCTATACGAAGGAGGTGTGAGTGGCGGTTTAGAAATAACAGGTTCAATCTTCGACCCGAAGGTGGGAGGAAAAGTAGAACTAAGTAATGGAAAAGTATTGCTTGCTGAGTCTAGCGAACCTGTGAACTCTGATAATGATAGTTTGATTTTTTCATCTTTAAAATCAAATAAAGCAGATGAAATAATGAACGGAGAATCAGTCACAAGGTTTAACAATTTACAACTAACCTTGGGTAAAAACCTTGAAATTACTCGTCCGCCAATTTTAAATTTTAAAGCTACTGGGGAATTAAACCTTACTGGTTCCTTAGAAAAACCCATACCTGAAGGAAAAATTAGTTTAAAGAAAGGTAACGTTAATCTGTTCACTACCCAATTTAAATTGGCTCGCGGCGAAAAGAATACAGCAACTTTCAGAAAAAACCGACCAAATGACCCCGATTTAGATATTCATTTGTTCGCAAAGGTTTTGGATACAATTCAAACTACTAAATTGACCAGGGAAAATATTACAGGTTTGTCAGCGTTGGAAAGTGTGCGCGTAGAAGCGAATATTGAAGGACCAGCAAGCAAACTCAAAGAAAATTTGGAATTAACCAGCAGTCCTGCTCGTAGCAAAACTGAGATAGTATCTTTGCTTGGTGGTGGATTTGTCAATACTCAGGGACGGGGTGAAAGTACCTTGGGTTTAATTAATATCGCCGGTTCAGCAGTATTCAATAATCTGCAATCAACATTCAATCAAATTGGTACCGCTTTTGGTTTGAGTGAATTTCGAGTATTTCCCACTATTATTTCTGAAGATCGTGAAGCAGGAAGAAACTACTCTAGTTTAGAAATTGCTGCGGAAGCTGGAATTGATATAACTAAAAAAATCTCCGTTTCCGGGATCAAAATCTTAACTGACGATGACCCGTTCCAATGGGGAGTTAACTATCGAGTCAACGATCGAGTTCGTTTGCGTGGGTCTACCAATTTATTTGATGATACGCGGGTCTTTATGGAATATCAAAAGCGGTTTTGAGCCAATCCCCAATCCCCTACTAAGGAAACTTACAGGTGACGCGACCGATAATTTTGCTTAAGGGTATAAAACCATAGGAGCGGCTATCGGTACTTGCATCGGGGTTGTCGCCTTCGAGAAAGCAAGAACCATCTTCAAGTACCAAAGCCACTCGCTTCACTATTTGCTTCACTTGGTACGGATGTTGTGCAACAACAACATCACCAATTCGAGGAAATGAATGTCGATAAGCTTTGGGATCGAATAAAATTTCTTCTCCGGGTTGGAGTAGAGGAATCATGGAGGGACCAGTTACTCGTAGTCGCTTTCGCTTTCCCAGTATTAGCAGTAATAATTTGTTTGCAACTGCTAATTCCTCTTTCATCCCTTATTTACACCAATAAAATCGCTTAATCGAAACAATAATCTACTATATCAGCCTCAAACTAATAGATTTTCTTCGCTATGCTCTAGCTAGCTTTGTACCAAGTAACATTACGGTCTTTGGTAGCCCAGAACATATTGTGGATTTTTTCAACAGCAGCCATGAGTTCTTCTGCATGTTGTTGGCTTACTTCTACTTTACAAGCAGAGCAAAGTTTTGCAGCTTTCCAGAAAGTGTCGTGTAAATCGGGGTATTTGTCTAAATGTACTGGCTTGAAATAATCAGTCCAAAGAATTAGTAAATCTTCTTTGGTTTTTTGAGCTTGTTCTTCCTTAATTGCAATGTAGCGGGACAAAGTATTGTTGTAAGCAACCATTGCTGCGGTATCGCCGCTTGCAGGAACTTCCAGAGCCACGATTTTTTTAGTCATTGAGAGGACTGCTTCAGCTGTAATTCTTGCAGAAGCAGGATCGTAAACACCGCAGGGACCATCACAGTGAGCGTGTACTTCTTGTGCGGGGAACCAATCTTTTAATCTGGTAGCAATTTTCTTGAACATGGTATTTACGGATTTGTTTATCTTTGAAGATGCATAGAACGGTTGGTGCAGGGTTGATGGAGCTTTGGGCTGACCGTAACTCAGTATCCCCCCTCACCCCATATAGCTTAGTGTGATTCGGGTTGCCTAGCAACCCAACCTAAGACTAAATAAATTCCCGAGACTTAAGGATAGATAGTACCAGCGATCGGCAAAAAGTTCGATGTTAATAACTAAATTTAATTAGCGATCGGTTAGCCCTCTTTTATTGTTAATCGTATTTCTATTTAATGGTGATATGAGAACAGTCTAGATGTTAATACTTTGTTAAATAAAAAGATGGATAGCAAAGAACTAGCCCAATTCATAGAAGAAACTAATGGTATATCCAAACCTTGGCTGTTAGTACAACTCAGACTTAAAAAACTACAGGAACGTCGAGCTACACTTTCTGAGGATGAATACCTACAGCAACTTGAAGAAATTTACCAAGATTTAATGAATTTAGGTGAATGGTGGCGTGGAATTGAGAATGAGGTTTTTTATTAGTTTATGACTAGCGCTATCCTTACTTAATATTATTTACTGATTTGACACTATCTCAAGGTAGAAATTACAAACTAATTCATAAATGAATCTTCAAAACTTCTCTCCTTGAGATGGTGCTCAGTTAAATATGTTGATGAAATTTGACTTCTGAAAGGACTAACTACAGTTTTTAAAATCCGAAATGAATACAATCTTTTAGAAAAAATGCCGTTTGTGGATGCTGTTGAATAAATTTTGTCGTTTAGCATGAATATTTTTCATATGTTTTTTAACAGTGTTTATAGTGATGTAAAGTTGTTCGGCAATTTCCTTATAAGTGTAATTAGCTCGGTGTAATAACCAAATTTCCCCTTCTCGTTGGGTTAAATCATATTGTTTTACTTCTGCAAGGGCTGTATTTTTTAGGGATTCATATCTATTTTCAATCGTAATTAACAAGCAGGAGTTATTGATTTTATCTAAATTGAGCCATCTGACTCTGATGCGTAGAATTGTTGATTTATCAATGTTAATCTCATCTGATAGAATGAGATTTTTATCGGGAAATAAACTGTGACTTTCAATTAAGGATTCACAAAGATACCAGATATTGGGTGGAATTAAGTTTTTGCTGTTTAGAAATTGATTTAACTGATAGCAAATATGATTTGCATCTTTATTCGCATAAAGTATGCTACCAGTTTTGCTCAAAATTAATATCCCATCTGCCAAATTTTCAATGATTTTTTGTAAAAAATCTGTCTCTAGATAATTTACATTATCAATCTTGACTGAAGAATAATTTTCTTTTGTTATTTTTGTTGATATCTTTGAAACATTAATCATATCATTCACCATAAAGTTGATACTGTGTGGACAGCGAAAAAATTCAAGAGATACACACTAATGCCATTTATAGATATCTGGTAATTGGTAACTGCTAACTGAGAAGTAGTATGCACTTTTATGAAAATATTACTATTTTCAATGAAGAGTAATAGTCCAAAAAATATTATATTTAATCCTCTTAAATCCTCCGATTAAGTTGGAT
>NZ_JASJDK010000212.1 GCF_030065675.1 Mastigocoleus sp. MO_188.B34
AATTGGGATTAAAACATGAGTGGCAGCAATCAAGCTTATGATGCTTAAAAATCCCAAGCTGGGTGGGCAATCAATCAAAATAAAATCATACTCATTTTGTCTTGATGAGAGGAGATTTTTCAGACGCAACTCTTTCATAATGGCATCAGAAAGAACTTTCTCGGTTGCACTCAGGTTTATATTAGCGGGTACTAAGTCTATCCCATGCAAATCATTATGTATGGGGAGAGAAGTTTCTTGAACTATGGAAGAGTGAATTGTTTCTGATAATTCCTTTGGTTTTAATCCAAAAAAAACAGTCAAAGATGCTTGAGGGTCTAAGTCTAAAAGGAGGACTTTTTGATTAAGTTCTTTCAGATGATAACCAATATTCATGGTCAGAGTTGTTTTGCCTACTCCACCAGCTTGATTAAACAGGGCAATGATTTTGCTCATAGGAGCTTTTATAAAATAGTTTGAGCTTCGTTTTAACTTATCTTTTCTATGTCAAGATGATTAATTTTATTACAAAAATATGATAATTCAAGTAAAGAGTGCTTATTATAGTTTTTCAGACATCTCGCCGGAATTTGTTTTAGATAGTCGTTCCACACACGAACGGACATGACTAATTACCTCAATCTTATCTATTGTCAAAATTGAGCGATTTTGCATAATAATCTTGCCATCAACTATTACAGTTTTTACATCATTTGGTTGCATACTATAAATTAGATTGGCTGGAATATTATGGTTGGGCTGGTGGTGTACTGCATTAGTATCAATCAAAATTAAATCAGCTAAATACCGGGGTGATATTTTCCCTAATTGTTCTCCCATACCAAAAACACGGGCGCTTTCTTGTGTTGCAATTTTATTAGCTTCGGTCGCTGGTAGTACTTGGGGATTGGAATGTCGGGATTTTTGTAGTAGAGTCATTAAGCGTAGGGATTCCCAAATATCCAACGTATTATTACTAGCAGCTCCATCTGTGGCTAAACCTACGGGAATTCCAGCATTGCGAAAATCAGTAACAGGTGCTGTGTCCATGCCCAATTTCAGGTAAGTCTTGGGTGCGTGGGCAATACCAGTAGTATATTTTGATAAAATTTCAATATCAGAAGGCAAAACACCACAAGCATGAGCCAAAATTGTCGGCACTTCTAACACTCCAGTTTGTTGGAGTACTTGTATTGGTGTAATTCCACGACTTTTTAAACTGGTATTCGTCTGGGAGTTGGTTTCTGATACGTGAATGTGAATTCCCACACCCAATTTTTGTGCAGTACGAGCAGTGGTTCGTAAGAAATCATCGTCGCAGGTGTAAGGGGCATGGGGTGCCATTATAGTACGGATACGACCGTTGGCTGTGCCTTGCCATTCACGTACAAATGCTGCTGTTTTTTCAATTTCCTCATTGCCCTGATTACCAAACATCGCCCAACCTAACAAAGCGCGAGTTCCAGTTATTTCCACAGCCTGTGCTGCTTTGTCCATAAAAAAGTAATGATCGGCAACTGAGGTGACACCGGCTTCTATCATTTCTATGAGTCCCAGCAGCATCCCCCAGTAAATATCTTCTTGTGTTAGTTTAGTTTCTCGCAACCAGATATTGTTTAGCCACTGCTCTAAACCAAGGTCTTCTACTAAGCCTCTAAAAAGAACCATTGGTACATGGGCATGAGTATTAATTAATCCTGGCATTGCCAGCATTCCATTAGCTTTAATACTATTCTTAAAGTGACTGGAGTCAGCAATCCCTGTTGGTTGCACCGCTTCAATTTTGTTACCCCGGATGCTTATATCTTGGTTCTGTAAAATCTCTACACAACTACCATCATTAGCAATTTGTAGTACTTGGCAATTTTGAATTAGTAAATCTGACATAAAATCATACACACTGCGATTCAAGTAAATTTTACAGTTTCTGTTGCAGCGATAATCGCGGCAGCCACAAGTAGAGCAAGTATTCCTCCTTGCAATTAATAATTGCTATCTTTTGGTAAGTATAATTTTCTTGAATGACCTGGAATATCAACTATCCACTCTGTATAAAATGTTGGTACTGGCGTTTATTTTGCTCAGATGTTCCAAGACTTCTCAGGCCAAAATCTCCGAGGTTGCTCCTTCAGGGGTCAAAACTTAGAAGGCGCAGATTTTAGTAATACAGATCTGAGGGGTGCAAATTTTACTGGCGCTAATCTGCATGAAGCGAACTTTACTGGTGCTAAAGGTGGTTTGCCTCTAGGTTGGGCAATTTGTCTAGTGATGATTTCCTGGTTGGTGTCGGGACTTTCAGGATTGTTATTTGCGTATAATGGTTTTTTAGTGTCGCTGATATTTAGTTCAAATGTCCAGAACCAATTTTTAGGCTGGACGACACTAATTGTAACGGTTATTATTTTTGCGATTATCCTTCGCCAAGGAATAACAGCCGTAGCTTTAGCCGGAGCCGGAGCCTTTGCCGTAGCCGGAACCGTAGCCTTCACCGTAGCCTTCACCGTAGCCGGAGCCTTTGCCATAGCCGTAGCCCTAGCCTTCGCCGAAGACGAAGCTCTAGCCCTAGCCCTAGCCGGCTCCGTAGCCGTAGTCGGAGCTGTTATAAGTTCTTACATAGCTTGGCGAGGGATGAAAGGAGATAAAAAATATGCTTTAATACGGAATGCTGCATTTGGTTTTGCTGCTATTGGTGGAACGAGTTTTCGTAGCGCCGATCTAACAGATGCTAATTTTACTTCTGCTCAACTCAAAAGTACAGATTTGAGAAAGGCTACACTTACTCGTACTTGTTTCCATAAAACTAAATTACTAGATCGAGTTCGTCCTGGCACCTCTTATCTGAAATATCCTTATATACGGCAATTACTCACCACAGGACGAGGACAAGATAAAAATTTTGATCATCTGGATTTACGGGGAATTAATTTAAAAGGAACTTTATTAACAGACGCAAATTTTATTGGTACAGACTTGAGCGAAGCTTGTTTACAAGATGCGGATTTATCAAGGGCAAAGTTAGTCCAAACTCAATTAGACGGTACTGATTTTACAGGCGCTACTCTTACTGGTGCATACATAGAAGATTGGAATATTACCAATGAAACCAACTTTCGTGGTGTAAGGTGTGAGTACGTGTACATGCAACTTCCCAGCAAAGAAAACCCCGACCCCTGGCGCAAACCGGATAACAGAGAAGAAGTATTTGCTGATGGAGAATTTGGCGATTTCATTAAACCACTAGTTGATACTCTTGACCTTTACCACAATCAAGGTGTTGACCCCCGTGCCATTGCGATATCTTTTAAGGAATTGGCTGAAAACAATCCAAATGCTCAACTGCAGATTGTGGGGATGGAAATAAAAGGTGAAGATAATTTTTTACTTCGTGCTAAAACAGCACAAGAAGCTGATAAATCCCAATTAAGTGCAGAATATTTTGAAACTTATAATTGTTTAAAAGGTTTACCTTCCGAAGAACAAATCAAACATTTTTTAACTGAATTAAAATTTAAAGATAACCAAATAAACTACCAAGAAAATCATATTTCCAGACTAGAAACTATGATATCTACAGCACTAGAACGCCCTAGTCTGCAAGCAGAAAATATTTATAGTCGAGGAGGTATCATGTCGCAAAGCTCTAAAAAAGAATCTCATTTCGACTTAAAAGGTGCTCAATTTGCTGGTGGCTTGGTCGATACAGATACAGTAAATGCTGAACAAATCGGTGGTGATACCACCAATTATGATCAGGAACAAAAACAAAAAGAAACTAACAACTCAGCAGTCAAAACTATTTTAATTCTGGCATCCAATCCCAAAGACACCTCACGCTTACGATTGGATGAAGAAGTACGAGAAATTGATGCTGGATTGCAACGAGCGAGCAAACGGGAATTATTCGACCTCAAACAACGTTGGGCTGTGCGTATTCAGGACGTTTACCAAGCATTGTTAGACTTCAAACCCCAAATTGTTCATTTTAGCGGTCATGGTTCAGGGGATGATGGTTTAGCTCTGGAAGATGAAGCCGGAAATTTACAATTAGTAGACACAGAAGCACTGACTAAATTGTTCGAGTTATTCTCTAGCAGGATTGAATGTGTTGTTCTCAATGCTTGTTACTCAGAAGTCCAAGCCCAGGCTATTGCTAAATATATCCCTTACGTAATTGGAATGAATCAGGCGATTGGTGATAAAGCCGCAGTCAAATTTTCAACAGGATTTTACAATGCACTCGGCGCTGGGGAATCGGTTGAATTTGCTTATAAGCTAGGGTGTAGTATCATTCAACTAGAGGGAATTGCAGAAAATTTTACCCCTGTACTGAAAAAGAAATAAGGTACGCGCTTGTAGTGGAATTACAGATTTTTAGAAGCGTAAATTTCAGGATATACCATCAACAGGTTTAACAGCTATTTTGCATGGTAAATGCTATACAAAAGGTTTTATATAGTAAGTACTATATATTTACTATGCATACGCTATATAAACTCTGAACTTTAGTTAAACTGGTGCTAATAGAATTTGCATAGTATTTAAATAGCGTTCACTATGCATGAAATATATTTCGTCTAAAAAGTAAAATCAATCAATATAAATTTTAATTATTATCTAAAATTTGAAAATTTAATGGATTAACAATATTAGTTAACCGTATTTGTAACTTAAATACTATACTACAGTTATCAAGTTGTTATAAAAATAAAATTTAATTAATCCAAAATAGAGAAATAATTATTTCATATTGGTAGCTAATAGATAAATAAATACATTAATTTTCTATTATTACTAAATATGTATTTTAGATTATGGAGATAAATCTTGGGTAATAGAGGTTTTGGATCTATTACTGCCAAGACAACATAGCTGCAAGTCTTTTTATCAAAGGATTTGTGCTTTCTGCTTTCTTCTTGTCAACTCAATTTTTACAGGGACTGATTTTAGAAGGGATTAGATATATCAAAATATCTTGTTATGAAATATTCAGTATTTATTATTGTATTTTACGCCAATTATTATTAATAAATAGAGGATAATCAAATTTCATCAGGTGAGTAAAGAGAATTAGAGGTATATTGTTGTAATTGAGGTATTGGGAATTTTAAATAACTATATTGATTCCAGGATTTCGCTATATGTTTATTTTAAGTAGAGCAATCAATAAACAAAATTTACTGTAATTTCTTGATTTCTCAGATATTAATAATAATTATTTTGGGTATATTTGAGAACTTTAATGTACTGAGGCAGCATGAGAAGCTCATTTGTGCAGCCAGTCGCCGTTCCGCTGCGCTCCACTAAATAATTTTTTCCAGCGCTGCCCACTTATCCACTCAAAAAAATAAATTAACTCATCAGCAGCGCAAAAAAATGATTTACGACTGGCTTTTAATCTGCGGGTGCGTCCAATGAAGTTGACTATCTGCGGAAGAAATTTTTGAGGAATGTCCAGTACTAAGAAAAGATATTGGTAAAGACTTTGATCAAAAAGTAATGCAGGAAGACTTAGATTTCGTTGAGATCGATTTTGAAAACGTTGACCGTGAGCTAAAAGAACTATCTCATCAACAATTGTGGGGGTGCAAAGCAACAGTATGTGACGGGTCAATTTGGGAGATTATCGCATTGAATCAAAAGCGAGACAAAATTTACGTAAAATGGTTGTCAGGTAAAACCAAAATTGGTGAATTTGACTTAGAAAATAGTAGAGTAGCGAGACTTTCAGACAAAGACATCAAAAAATTGACAAAAAAGATGCCTAAGTTGGAGTTTTGATTTCAACTTAGGCGAGAGGAATCATTGAGCAGCTACAGCTTCTGATTGTTTGGGTTGTTTAGGTTCCTTTGGCTTACGCTCAAAAGCTTGGATGCTTGGAGAATCTAGGATAAAGCCGTTTGGCTGTTCTTCTCCAATCTTTCCAGCAATGGCAGCAACCCACATTGGGTAATTATCTCGGGCATGCTCAAGTTTTTTAAACATTTTTGGTTTAACTGTGACTGTGACAACTTGCGTATCACATTCGACTTGAAAAGATTTCCAACCATTTTCAAGGGTTTGGACATCATCCGGAAATTCGTTGATTTTAATTGTGACTTCTAATTTTCCTGATACTGGCATATCTAAATGAGAGTTATCAAATGGTATGGAAGACGCGCGGCATGCGCCACGAACTGATATTTTAGTATCATCCGTTGTTATGGATTTCTCAATTTTGGGATTATTATTCTCTTGTTTGGGAGAATTCTCCTGCTTGGAAGTATTTTCCTCAGAAGCTTTTGATTTATCTTTGCTCTTACCTTTCTTGCCCTTGGTTGAATTTTTCTTTTCTTGGTTCATTTTGTAACGAAAATGCCTTGGGTGTTCCAAAGTGGGTGGAACTAATAGTGAGTCAAACTCAAATGCATCCAGTTGGGAGTTGAATTTAGCTTTAAGTCCAACAAAATAAATCTCTTTTTTCTGTTGTTTATCTTGTGGATCGAAGCGGAATGGGGGAACCAAAGCATCTTTCCACAGTAGAGGTAAATGCAATCCTCTGGCATACTTGGCTTTGAGTTGTGGTTCTAGATCTTTGAATTTGGCATAACGTTCATCTGAGTAATTTTTAAATACGGATATTACTGGTGTAGGGTATGGGGAAATAAATTTCCAAAGCCCAAAAAGCTGAAATTCACATGGATTGAAGCTTGTAAAAATTCCCTTTCCTGATTCTTCTGTGTGATGGCATACAATATTAAAACTTATTCTGTAAGGTTTTTTGTGATCTGAAAAATAAATGCATTTTGGGTAAACCAGTAATTTTTTGGACACAACACCAAGATGACTTATCTCACCCTTTAAGGTGTCCCAACTTTTTCTGTAACGAGGAGTGGGAAATAGTGGGTAGGATTTATCCCCAATTTTGATACCCAGTTTATTATCTTGTGTTTGCTCAATATCACCCTGTAAGATTCCAACAGCACTGAAAAAAATATCCATATTAAATAATGTTCTCAAACTTTTATTTTGAGGAGAAATTTTTATCGAAGTTAGTTTTGAATGTCAATATATCGCAAATAATTGATTTACTGAAAGTTTGAATAGAGTTAGTTAACTTCTTGAGAATCAGGTTTCCTCAAAAGTTCCAATCTTTGGCATCCCCTACGCCAAGGATGTTTTTGATCTTCCGAGCCAAAGGGGTAATAAGTCACCCAGATGCTACCATCTGCTGTTTCATACAAAAACTTGATTTCAACAGTATACTCACCAAAATTGCAGGTATTAATTTTGATTTTCTCTCCAACAACAAAGGTTTCTCCATTTTGGTTAGTGGCTGTTTCCAAATTCTTGTAGGGTTGTGGAGAAGATTCTTTCTTCTGGGATTTTTTGAGCTTGATTGCAGGTTTAGGCTTGGGAATCTTACCTGGTTCTTGGTTGTCCGTTGTTGACTTTACTTGTTGTTTCTCATTCTGAGGTTCAGTTTGAGAAGAACTGGGAGGTTTGAGTTCAACAATTTCTGTTTTTTGGTCTACTACCTCAGAAGAATTTGGCGCTTCTTCACGTTGAGAAGAACTGGCAGGCTTGAGTTCAATGATTTCTGTTTTTTTGTCTACCTCATCAGAAGAATTCGCTGTTTGTTCAGTTTGAGAAGAACTGCTAGGTTCAAGTTCGATTATTTCTGTTTTTTGCTCTACCACCTCAGAAGAATTTGGCACTTGTTCAGTTTGAGAAGAACTGGCAGGCTTGAGTTCTAGAATTTCTGCTTTTTGGTGTACGACCTCAGAAGAATTTGGTACTTGTTCAGTTTGAGAAGAACTGGCAGGCTTGAGTTCTAGAATTTCTGCTTTTTGGTGTACGACCTCAGAAGAATTTGGTACTTGTTCAGTTTGAG